>JABDJY010000481.1 GCA_013003285.1 Alphaproteobacteria bacterium
CCTCGAAGGTATGGATACGGTTGAACCAGACCCCCAGCGGATCGTCGCCATAGGGTTCGAGATCGGTGAGGGGGGCCGAATGGCCGCCGGTGTTCCACTCTTTGCAGTTCACCGCGCATGCGTGGCAGCCGACGCAGGTGTCGAGATCGATTACCAGGCCGAGTTTTTTCGCCGGCCGGGTCGCGGGTAAGCTGGTCATGATCCGCCCCGCTGTCGCCGCCAACTCCCGGCCGGTAGAAATTTTGTGCCATAGCGCAGGATCGACGGGCGTTTTTCGACACCGGGCGGATTCTTCAGGACCGGAAACTGCGGTGCGCTTTCGCTCGCTTCGCCCGGCTCGGCCTTGGTCAGGCGAACCCGCAGATCGAACCAGGCGGCTTGGCCGGTGATGGGGTCGGCATTGGCATAGCGGTGACCGTTCTTCGGCGGCAGCAGGTCGGTGATCAGATGGTTGAGCAAGAAGCCGCGGCGGGCTTCCGGGGCGTTTTCATCCAAGTTCCAACTGCCGCGCCGCTTGCCGATGGCGTTCCAGGTCCACACCGTCGCCCCGTTGCAGCCGCTCATGATCTTGATCTGCGCCTTGATGCGCCCATAGGGGCTCTCGACCCAGGCCCAATCATCGTCGGCCAGGTTGGCGCCGCTCGCCGCCTCGGCATTTACGTAGAGTTTATTCCAACCATGGATTTGCCGCAGCCAGGCGTTCTGCGAACCCCAGGAATGGTACATGGCCATGGGCCGTTGGGTGAGCGCGTGCAGCGGGTAGGCGTCGTCGTCGCTGAACTCTTCCTCGAACGGCGGATACCAGATCGGCAGGGGGTCGAAATGGGTGTCGATCCGCTCCCGATGGACGTCGGGCGGTTGGTGGGGCCCGTGTCCCTGAGCGGCCAGGCGAAACTTCTGCAGCGGCTCGCTATAGAGCTGTAGAACAACCTGTTTGGGTTCGGGAATCCACCCCATGCCGGCGGAATATTCCAGATAGCTTTGGTTGGCGAATTTGAAGAAGCGCTGTTCGGGCTTTAGTTCTTCGTGCCAGAAGCAGCCATTCTCCACATAGCGGTCGAGCTGATCGGGGTTGGCCGCGCCGCGCCCATGTGTCGATCCGTCTTCGCCGCGCCAGCCCGCCAGGGGACCGACGCCGGGCGTGCGTTCGTGGTTGGCGATATAGTCGGCGTAACCGCCGCTGTAGCGGGGTTGCCCGGCATCGTTGACGAAGGCCGGCAGGCCCAGGCGGGCGCCCAGATCGATCAGCACATCCTGGAAGGGCTGCACGTCGCGGTCGGGCGCCACCACCGGCTGGCGGATCGAATCCCCCGGCCCATCGGCATTGGAGATCGGTCGGTCGAGCAGGCTGATGCAATCCCAACGCTCAAGATAGGTGGTGTCGGGCAGGATGAGGTCGGCGTAGGCCACCATTTCAGACGAAAAGGCGTCGGAATATATGATTTTGGGGATGCGATATTCGCCTGTATCCGGGTCGATATCGGTCAACATGTCGATGGTCTCGGACGTATTCATCGCCGAGTTCCAGCTCATATTCGCCATGAACATGAACAACACATCGATCGGGTAGGGGTCGGCGGCCCAGGCGTTGCGGATCACCAGATGCATCATGCCGTGGGCTGACAGCGGATATTCCCAGGAAAACGCCTTGTCGATGCGCGATGGGCTGCCATCGGCCTCGACCAGCAGATCTTCCGGCCCGGTGATGAAACCGAGCGGGGGTCCCGGCATGGGGGTTTCGGGCGCCAGCTGATCGCTGCGCCCGGCGGGTTTCGGTCCTGGCGGCGCCGGACGCGGGAAGGGCGGTTTGTAGCGAAAGCCGCCGGGGCAATCGATGCTGCCCAGCAGCATCTGCAGCATGTGGATTGCCCGGCAGGTCTGGAAACCGTTCGAATGGGCCGAGATGCCGCGCATGGCGTGCATCGATACGGGTCGCCCGATCATTTTCTCGTGGCGGCGACCGGCCCAGTCGGTCCAGGGTTGATCGATTTCGATGGTTTGCTCGAAGGCGGCGTGCGCCAGTTCAGCAGCGATGCGCTGGATCGTCGCGGCTTCGATGCCGGTGCGTTCGGCGACGGCGGCGGGCGCGTATTCGGCGTTGCTGTAGCGGTCGAGCAGCAATTGGAACGACGGCACGGCGGTGCCCGTTAAGTTGCTATCCAGTTGCGCCAGATCGAAACTGCCCTGCATGGCCGGCGAAAAATCGGCGTCCAGGGCATTCGCGAGTTTGCCGCTGGTCTGGTCGACCGCAAGGGGGTTACCGTCCCCATCGCGCACGAACATGCCGTCATTGGCCTCGCCGGGGGCCTGATAGACCAGCCATGGCGCGTTGGTGTAGCGCACGAGGTATTCCAGATCGACCTTGCCGGCGCGGAGCAGTTCGTGCACCAGAGCCAGCACGAATAGTCCATCGGTGCCGGGCCGGATGCCGAGCCATTCATCGGCGATGGCGGAATAGCCGGTGCGCACCGGGTTTACCGAAACGAACTTGGCGTTGCCGGAGGCTTTCAGCGTTCCCAGGCCGGCCTTGATCGGATTGGAATCGTGATCTTCGGCAACCCCGAACATCATGAAATAACGGCTCCGCTCCCAATCGGGCTCGCCGAATTCCCAGAATGAACCGCCAATCGTGTAGAGACCGGCGGCCGCCATATTGACCGAGCAAAATCCGCCATGGGCGGCGTAATTGGGTGTGCCGAACTGGGTCGCCCAAAACCCCGTCAGCCCCTGGCTTTGGTCGCGGCCGGTGAAGAACGCCAGCTTGCGGGGGTCGCGCCGGCGAACGTCGCCGAGCCATTCCGTGGCTGTCGCGAGCGCCTCGTCCCACTCGATTTCCACGAATTCGTTGGACCCGCGCGGGCCGACCCGCTTGAGCGGTTTCGACAGGCGCGCCGGCGAGAGGTGCTGCATGATACCGGCAGAGCCTTTGGCGCAGAGCACGCCCTTATTGACCGGGTGATTCTTGTTGCCTTCGATGTAGCGGACCGCGCCATCGCGCAGATGGACGTTAATGCCGCAACGGCACGCACACATGTAGCAGGTCGTGGTTTTGACTTCGTCTGAGACCGGCGGCGAGGTGTCGATGATCTCAGGCGAGTTGAAGCTGCGAGTGTCGTCGGGCATTTAATACGCTATCAGGTTGGAGTTTTAGGTGAGGGTATCGATCTGTTCGTTGCTTAATCCACCCGGCACGATGGTGACCGGAATACGTAACTTGCCAATGATTTTCTTCATGAGGAAGCTGATCAAGGGACCGGGCCCCCGCGCATTGGTCGCGGCGGCAAGGACCAGTATACGGATTTGGCTGTCCTCGTCGATCAGTTGGACGAGGGCGGACTTGGTAGTGCCTTCCTTGATGTAGAGAATCGGCATTTCGCCGCCGGTGAGTTCGGTGACCGTAGCCGCGTGCTCCTGCAGCAATTGTTCGGCTTCCTCGCGCGCTTCTTCGCGCATCAAATTGCCGACCGCTGCCCAATGCTGGAAGTCGGCCTTGCGGATCACGCGTAGTAGGCCGACGCGTCCACCAACACGTTTTGCCCGCAGGCTGGCGAAGCGCAACGCGACCCGCATTTCGGTCGTGTTATCGACGACAACGAGGAAAACATTCGGCTGGCTCATATCGGCGCTTCGACTGCTCGGTGCGGCATTGGGTGTGTCTGTGGATGGTTGATCGGTCATGGCGGGATTAGACGTTGCGGAAGACAATGCCGGCAAACCAACCCGCCGCCAAAGCAATTAGAATTGCGATTATGCCGTAGAGGGACGGATTCTGGTTTGCGAATTCGAACACGTTGGCCTCGAAGCCGCTCTTGCGCACTTCAAGGCGGGTATCGGTGCGGTCGATAATGGCACCGTTGGCAACTAAATAGATTGTCGCCGTATAGTCGCCGGTTGGCACGCTGGAGGGGAATTCCACTTGGGTGCGGAATAACCGGTCGCCGAGAAATGTTATTTCGCCGAGCTCCGGATTGAACAAACCCACCCGTTGTTTGTTGCGGATTAGCGCGGCGGCAAAAACAGGCACTTCGCTCTGGGGGCCTGAGGTCACTGGATTCACCGACAGGTTTACCGCGCCGATCTGTTCGCGCTGCAGCACCGACGGTGGCAATAAATCTGCCAGCGGTCGCGATGCGGCGACATGATAGAAACCGGGGACCTTCTCGAAGATGAGACTGTCGGCGTTGATCCACACGCCGCCGACA
>JABDJY010000484.1 GCA_013003285.1 Alphaproteobacteria bacterium
CGGCTTACTTGTGTTGGCCAGCGCCGCCAGCGCTCAGTCGAAACCGGTGACCATACCGGTCCTGGTGCCGCTCACCGGATTCCTGTCGCTGGAAGGCACCAGCCAGCGTAACGGCGCCGATCTGGCACTGCGCGAGACTACCGATGATGGCGTGCGCTACAACGTCTCCGACACGGCAACCTCGCCGGAAGTGGCGGTCAACGCCCTCGAGCGCGCCATGACCGGCGACAATGTGGTCGCCATCGTCGCGCCCATGCTGGGTACTCAGATGCTGGCCCTGGTGCCCCTGGCCGACGAATTCAACGTGCCCCTGGTGACCGTATCGGGCACCGCCAAGATCACCGAGTTGGGCAGCCCCAACGTCTTCCGCTTCTTCCCGGGCGACGTGGTGGTGAAGCGCGCCCATGCGCGCTACGCCATCGAAGAGTTGGGCATCAAGCGGCCCGCCATTATCTTTCAGACCACCGCCTACGGTCAGAGCGGCCGCGCCGAATTAGCGAAAAATCTGACCGAGCTGGGTAGCCCGCCGGTAACCGAAGAAGCTATCGACGTCTCGGTCAAGGACATGCTGCCGGTGTTGAGCAAGGTCCGCGCGTCGGGCGCCGATGGTTTGCTCTTGCATCTGCATGCCGGCTCGACGGCTTTGGTGATCAAACAGGCGCGCGCCGCCGGCATCGACCTTCCCATCGTCGCCGGATCGGCCATGCACCAACCTCAGACCGCGGCATTGCTCGAGCCCCGCGAACTGGCCGGCGTCTGCGCCGAAAGCGGATCGTCGCCGATTTCCGGCGGCACGCCGCAGATGGAGGATTTCGCCAAGCGCTACCGCGCCGCCTTCGGCAGCGAGCCCGACGCCTTCGCCCTCGGTCAATATGATGCGGTGCAGATGATCCTCGCCGCGATTGGGTCCGGCGCCCGCACCCCCGATGCCATCCGTAACGCCCTAGCCAACAACAGCCATGACGGGCTAGCCATGGCCTACCGCTCCGACGGCAAGGGCAACATGGCCCACGACGCGGTGATCATCTGCTACGACGGCGCCGACCGCACCCCGGACATCGTCAAACGCTACGAAAACATCACCGGCGCGCGCTAAGAAACCCCGCCGTCCAGGGAATCATGTTTTCTATCGCTTCGCTCTACTCCCCCTCCCTAACCCTCCCCCTCACTGGGGGGAGGGAATATGATTGCGGGTCTCGCGATTTACCCCCTCCCCCCTTGAGGGGGAGGGCTGGGGTGGGGGGTACACAAAGAATTTCCGCATTCCGAGAAAAGTTCTGATGTTTGCCGCGCAACTGGCATTGAATGCGCTGGCCCTGGGGGCGGCCTATGCGTTGGTGGCGCTGGGCTTTGTGCTGGTGTTGAACGCCACCACGGCGGTTAATTTCGGCCATGGTGATACGGTCGTCGCCGGCGGTTTTCTGGCTGTCGCCCTGGCGACCCTGGTCCCCGGCGACCTCGCCGTGCCCGGCCTGGTGCTGCTGCCCGCCATCCTGGCATTGATGGCGCTATTCGGCGCGTTGATGTCGTGGCTGGTCTATTTGCCGATCCGCGACCGGCCGCCCGTGACGACGTTCATCACCACCATCGCATTCGGCATCATTATCGCCAACGGCGTGAACGCCCTGTTCGGCGGCGCGCCGCGCAGCGCGCCAAGCCTGATCGGCAGCGGCGGGTTTAGCGCCGGTGAGCTGTTCCTGAGCCGCCAGTCGATCGCCATCATCATCGTCTCGGCAATCTTGATCGGCGGCCTGGCATTGCTCCTCAACCGCACCCAGTTGGGGCGTCAGTTGCGGGCCTGCGCGCAAGATCCCGAGATGGCCCAGGCGATCGGCATCCACCTCACCCGCATGACCGTGATCACCTTCGCGCTGGCGGCCGCGCTCGCCGGCGCCGCCGGTCTGTTGCTGGCCAACCAGTTCTTCGTCACCCCCAGCGATGGCGGCGTGTTGATGCTCAAGGCCTATATCGCCGTTACCATCGGCGGCTGGGGTAGCCTGCGCGGCGCGGTCGCCGGCGCGCTGCTGATCGCCAGTTTCGAAGTCGCCGTGGCCAGCCAGTTCTCCCAACTGGTCGCCGAGGGGTTGCTCTACGTCACCTTGTTCGTGGTGCTGTTCTTCCGGCCCCAGGGACTGTTCGGCGAACCTCTGGGCCAGCGCGCGTGAGACGCCCGACATGAACATTCGTATCGGCGCCGTTCCTCTGTTCGCGATCATTGCAGTGGCCATTGCGGTCTATGCGGTGGGGTTCGCCTCGTCCTACGATCTGCGCGTCCTCACGGTCTCCGGCATCTATGTGATCGTCGTGCTGGGCTACCAGTTCATCTTCGGCTATGCCGGCGCCCTGAGCCTGGCGCAAGGCGCGTTCTTCGGCATAGGCGCCTACGTGACCGGTATACTCGGCAGCCAGTTCGGCTGGCAGTTCACCGCCACCTTCCCCTTGTCGATCCTGGTGCCGGCGTTGCTTGCCGCCACCATCGCGCTGCCGGTCCTAAGGCTTCAATCCCATTATTTCGCCCTCGCCACATTGGCGCTCGGCCAAGGAATCCTGCTTATCGCGATCAACTGGGAAGGCGTGACCGGCGGCGCCAACGGCCTACCGGGCGTGCCGGGGATCGTCATCTTCGACATCGCCATCCCGCGCGGTTTGGCCTTACTGGCTTTCGTCTGGGGATTGGCGGCGGCGGCGGCAGCGCTGGCCTGGTGGATCATGCACGGGCTCTACGGTCTGTCTTTCACCGTGATGCGCGAAACCCCACTGGCCGCCGATGCTCTGGGGATCGACCGGGCGGCACTGCGGTTCGTAGCCTTCGTACTCAGTGCCGCCTATGGCGGAGCGGCCGGGGCGTTGTTCGTCCACACCATCCGCGTGATCTCACCAGAAGTTCTGGGCTTCGCCATCATGGTGACCGTTTTGACCATGACGGTCATCGGCGGACGAACCCAGATCGTCGGCGCGGTGATCGGTGCCATATTATTGATCCACCTGCCGGAATGGTTTCGCGGCCTGGAAGAATATTATCTGGTCGCCATGGGAGTCGTGCTACTGCTGGTGATTCTGTTCGCACCCGACGGCGCGGCGGCCTATTTCGGACGACGGCCCACCAAGGCCGAAGATAAATCCAGGCCGGACATCGTACCGATTGATCTCCGTCCCGGGCGCAAAGCCGGCTTCGAAATCAAAGGTCTGACCAAGTCCTATGGCGGCAATCGCGCCTTGGACGGTGTCGACCTTACCGTTGCCCCGGGCGAGATCGTCGGGCTGATCGGCCCCAACGGGTCAGGCAAGACGACGCTCGCCAACCTCCTCACCGGGCTCGACCGGCCCGACGGAGGTCGCATCACCTTGGAAGGCGAGGACATCACCGGATTGCCGGCCCACCGCATCGCGCGGCTCGGCATTGGCCGCACCTTCCAGACGCCGCAGTTGGCGCCATCGTTGAGTCTGGTTGACGCCGTGGCCGCCGCCCATGCCGGCAATCGGAATAGCGATCTGACCACGGCACGCGAGGATGCGTTTGCCCTCCTCGCCGGCTTCGACCTCACCGCGCGCGCCGACCAGCTTTGCCGCAGCCAACCGCATGGCGTGAAGCGCAGCGTCGATCTCGCGGCAGCCCTGGCACGTCGGCCCTCGATAATCGTGCTCGATGAGCCAGCCGCCGGATTAACCCAGGACGAGGCCGCGACCTTGGCCGGTGTGGTGCGGACTTATGCGGCCAACGGCGCGGCGGTGTTGGTGATCGATCACGATATGACTTTTCTGCTGCCCCTGGCCCAGCGCCTGGTCTGCCTCGATGCTGGCCAGGTCATCGCCCATGGCCTCCCCGATGAAGTGGTCGAAGAGGCCGCCGTTATCGCCGCCTATTTCGGCGCGCCAGTGATATCGCCAGCGAGCGCACCATGAGCGCGCCCCTGCTTTCCGTCAGCGGATTATCGGTCGCCTATGGCGGCGTACCGGCGGTCGAGCCTCTGGATTTTTCCGTGGTGGCCGGCAACAGCATCACCATTCTGGGCGCCAATGGCGCGGGTAAATCCAGCCTGTTGCGTGGCCTCATGGGGTTGGCGGCCACGACCGGCAAAATCACCTTCGACGGAATCGAGATCGCGAAACTCACGACGGCCGATCGCGCGCGCCACGGCATCGCCTTCGTCCCGGAAGGACGGCGGGTCTTTGCCGGCATGAGCGTGCGCGAAAACCTTGAGGTCGCCGCCCATGTGAACACGCAAGAGCGGCAAAGGCGGCTCGACGCGGCTTACGCGTTGTTCCCCCAGTTGGCCGCCCGCGACAGCGATGCCGCCTGGCAGCTCTCCGGCGGACAACAGCAAATGCTCGCTATCGCCCGGGCGATGATGGCGCGGCCTAAGTTACTGCTGATGGATGAGCCGTCGCTCGGCCTGGCACCGGCTATCGCTAAGGATGTCGTGGGCGCGCTGGCCGCTATCGCCGCCGACACCACGATCCTCCTCGCCGAGCAGAATGCCAGCCTGGCGCTCGAGATCGCCGCCCATGCGCTCATTCTCGATCGCGGCCGATTGATCTTCGAGGGCTCCGCCGATGAGATCCGACGCCGTCCCGAGCTTCTGAGTCCGGCTCACGCGGCGAGCTAAGCCTTCTCTACGGACAGCTTTCCTGCGCTAACCAGCCAGCGGCCGCCCCCTTGGGTGTCCAGACCGTAACTGTCACCGGCTCGGTGATCTTCAGTTGCTGGCGGTAGGCACAACCGAGTTCGAAGGCGATGAGCGAAGCGTGGTTGGTGTTGGTATCGTCGGCCAACACGATCGATAGACGTTCGCTGCTTTCAATCGATAGCTCCGAAAGATCGCCCCGCGCGATCGCCCAGTCGACAAAGTCGTTCTCCTCATCGCCGAAGGCGGGCGCCAGAAAATCCTTGGGCAGGTTCAAAAACGAGCGATGAACCCAGGCTTCGATTTCCGGAGCCGCTTCATCGCCCTCGTCCCCGTCAATTTTCAACCCGGTGACACGAACCCAGCGGCCGGATTGGTCGATCGCGGTGACCTTATCGCCACGCTTGAGCCTGGCGACAATGTCGTAACCCTCGCCGGGCCCGCCGCGCACATTAAGCTTTTTGACCCGTATTGTGCCCTGCCAGGCGCGTACTTGTGTATGTTCGTCGGCGAATGCGGCTCCCGCGAGGGGCAAAATTGCCGGCGCCGCAAACAATGCGAGCCCTGCCCCCAAAACCGGTATGCCTAGACAAACTCGGCTCATTGCGCCGTCCGTTTCAGTGGTTCCAACAGTATAGCAAATCTTCCCGCCGCCGTCCTATAACGACTCTCTTGGATTGCCTATAACATGCGCCACCGTAACTATCGTTAATAGGAATTGGTTCATGCCCCGGCCCACAGAACTCGCCCACGCCACCGACGCCGCCCGCTTGGCGGCCCAGCGCGCGGCGGATATATTGCTCGATATCGAAGCGGTGAATTTCCGCCCCGACGACCCCTATACCTTCACGTCCGGACGCAAGAGCCCGAGCTATGTGGATTGCCGACGGATCATTTCCTTTCCCGCCGCACGCAGCGAGCTGACCAAGCTCGCCGTCGAGCTGATCGAGCGCGATATTGGCCGCGGCGAGATCGACATTATCGCCGGTGGCGAGACCGCTGGCATTCCCTTCTCCGCCTGGATCGCCGACGCGTTGGACCAGCCGATGATTTATGTGCGCAAGGAGCCCAAGGGCTTCGGCCGCATGGCGCAGATCGAAGGCAAACTGGATGAGGGCGCGCGGGTGCTACTCGTCGAAGACCTGACCACCGATGGCGGCAGCAAGGTGCGCTTTATCGATGCCCTGCGCGACGCCGGCGCCACGGTGGCCCACACATATGTGGTCTTCCATTACGGTATCTTCCCCGAGAGCTTGACCACCATGGCCAAACTCAATGTGGGTCTGCACGCCCTCGCGACCTGGTGGGACGTGCTCGACGTGGCCCGTGCGCGCGAACTCTTCACGCCAGACCAACTCGACAGCGTCGAAGCCTATCTCGACGATCCCGATGGCTGGAGCGCCGCGCGGGAGTGAGACGTTTCGGTGATTATCCTCAAATCATCGGCCTGGCGGCTATCAACTGAATATTTTCAATCCAACACCTGAAAGCGCGTAGGCGGATCGCCGTCCGACTATTCAAATTCGGAAATGTCGTTTCTGGAACCGGTACATCAAGGAAGTTGCACAGCGGCGTCCATCCTTGGTCGACCGAAAAAACCAATAATTTCTCAGGCGGCACCGTGGCCGTCACATCCTCGATATGCCGTTGATAATGGGCGATCGCCGCGGCGCGGTCAGACATGGTGTCCTGATGGGACCGGTGCCACACCAGTTTGTGCGCCATATCTGCAAATTTACGCGCAACGGGTATCGCAGCAATAAGTAACCGAAACTGCCAACTCTCGGTGAAATAAACGGTCCGGATCGTACTCTCGTACCATGCCTCCACCCCGCCGGGATGCACGGTCAGCAATATCTTGGCATCAGGATAAGCGTTAACTAACTCCCGCCAGACGCAGCAGCCTGGGTTATCAACGGTAGCGGCATAGTCGTGAAAAACCGTATCCCAATCGTGCTGAATACCAGCCGGCGCATTCGCAACCCGATGCCAAAAGTCGAGATGGCCGGGATTTTTGCGCCTATCGAGTACTTCGAACATATGGTAGCTGGGAAATCCCAAATGGCTGAGCGCCTTTGAAGTCGAGTAAGTACCGGTGCGGCCAAAGCCGGCACCAATCACCTTAATCGTCATCATTTTTCTCCCGTCGTTCGGTGGAAATCCGACGGGCATCTGGGCAAAACGGCGTCAAAAACGAATATAGCGTGTTGGCCAAATTGTCCGCGACGATATGGTAAAGCACAAATTGGCCGCGCTTTTGCTCGCGCACCAAGCCCGCTTCTTTCAGTACCGATAGGTGTTTGGATATCGATGGCATAGCCATATCGAATTTGTCGGCAATTTCGCCAACTGTCATCGGACCACCGGCAAGGTGGTTAAGTATTCGCCGGCGAGGCTCCGAGGCCAATGCTTTAAAACTATCTCCCATAGATATTTTCCTAACAAGGAAATTAACTAATTGCAAGTTTTTTGAACATTTGCCATTTCGCTGACCGTGGACACCAAACAGAAAGATGATTTCCGATCGATTGATCGATGTCATTCCGACAAGTCTTAGCTTTGCGTAACGTGGCGCCCGAATGGCTGGGAGGACACCATGTTGAAAAAAGGCTTCAAGCAGTTGCTGGCCGAGGCAAACGCCGTGATCGAGACGGTCTCGGTGCAGGATTTGGCCTATTTGTTGGAAAACCCCGAGGTCGTCCTGGTCGACGTTCGCGAAACCGTTGAACGCGAGGCCGAGGGTGCCATACCGGGGTCGCTGCACGTCACACGCGGACTATTGGAATTCAAGGCCGATCCGGATAGCCCGGCCTATGACGATGAGCTCAACCCCGACGACCGCCTGATTCTGTATTGCGGCACCGGCGGACGCTCGGCGCTCGCGGCCAAAACTCTTTTCGACATGGGGTATCGCGACGTCTCGTCTCTTGCCGGCGGTTATGCCGCCTGGCGCGCTGCCCAATAGCCCAGGCATTCCCCGCAATTGATCCTGGTCAAGGCACCCTGGTGAGGGTGGCTTATTATTTAATTTAAGCGAAATCACACCCCCGCAAGGAAGGATATCAACATGCTTTCGAACCTCAGTGGTATTCTTGGCTACAACATCCAGGCGACGGATAAACCGGCGGGCACTGTCGAAGATGTCTATATCGACGACGTGTTGTGGACGGTTCGCCATGTGGCCATCGCCGATGCCGGCGGCCAAGGTACCCAGATGGCGTCTGTCGATCCCGACTCGTTGGGAAAACTCGATCGCAAGAATCACCAGCTGCATGTCAACAAGACCCATGATCAGATTGCCGTCGGACCGAATGTCTCGAGCGACCCGCCAGTGGCGGACCAGGGTCTGCACCGCGGCGACCCGCATTTGCGCAGTGTCCGCGAGGTCAAGGGGTATAAGGTTGTCGGCTCCGATGGCACGGTCGGCCAGATCGAAGACTTTATTGCCGGCGACGACGATTGGAAAATCCATTTCGTCGTCATCGCGGCCGACGCAAGTGCGGCGTTCCGTAAAGTCCTGGTCGGGCCCGGGCTGATTAACCGGGTCGATTTCGACGCCAAGACGGTGCATCTCGAACTCGACCGCGACCATTTCGCAAAAAGCCCGGACTACGACCCTGCGCACCCCATCGAGAATCTCGAAGACGTGCGGTTGGTGGGACGGGAACGGTTTAACTAAATACCCGCGCCGCCCTCGAAGGTTTGCGACAGGCCGCGCTTTACGCGGGTGACTGCTTCGGTGATCTGTTCCTGATCGCGCCGGCGGGGCCGGCCGGCGGCGATGTCGTAGCTCTGGGTGATGGTCGCCGGGGTACCGCCCAGCAGCAGCACCCGGTCGCCGAGATAGACCGCCTCGTCAATATCGTGGGTGACGAACAGCACCGATTTGCCGGTCTCGTGCCAGATGCGCAGTAGCTCGTCCTGCAGGGTTTGCCTTGTGATGGCATCGAGCGCGCCGAACGGTTCATCCATCAGCAGCAGATCGGGGTCGACGGCGAGCGCGCGGGCGATACCGACACGCTGGCGCTGGCCACCGGAAAGCTCGTAGGGCCAGCGGTCGCCGAAATCGGCCAACCCGACCAGACGTAAGACATCGTCGACGCGCTGGTTGCGTTCCGCCGCGTCGAGTCTCAACCCCTCGAGGCCGAACGCCACATTGTCGCGCACGCGGCGCCACGGCATTAGGCGGGCTTCCTGGAACACCATGGCGATCGGCCGGCGCTGGGGGCTCTGCTGCATGGTCTTGTGCACCGTGCCGTCGCGCGCCGGCATGAGGTCGGCGATGATGCGCAACAGGGTCGATTTGCCGGCGCCCGACGGGCCCACCAGAGTGACGAACTCACCCCGCTCGATAGTGAGATCGAGGTTGGCGAAGACCGGCGATCCGGCCGGTTCGCCCCTGGCGTCGAAAGCGGCTACCAGATTATCGATTTGAACTATTGCTGCCATTGCAACAGGCGGTCCCTGACCCTGACGAATACGGTGTCGCTGACCGCGTAGAGGAAGGCGATGGTCAGCATGTAGACGATGACCACTTCGGTGGCGAGCAGGCCGGCGGCTTCCATCATGCGCGAGCCTATACCGGTGATGCCGAACAGCTCGGCCGCAACCACCGTCATCCAGCCCATACCCAGACCGGCGCGGAAACCGCCGAGGATTCCCGGCGCCGCGCCGGGCAGGATGACCTTGACCAGCCGCGCGAAAAACGAGCGATGGCCGAATGCGTTCGACAGCTCGATCAGTTCTTTATCGACGGCTTCGACGGCGGTCAGCGCGGCGAAATAATTGATCCAGAAAATACCGATCGAGATGATGAAGGCCGCCGCCGACTGGCTGACCCCGAACCAAATAATGGCGAACGGGATCCACGCCAGCGGCGGGATTGGCCGCAACACCCGAGCCAACCAGGCCTGTGTCGCATCGACCCGCGGGAACAGCGCCACCGCCATGCCGCAGGCGATACCCAACAACGAGCCGAGAAATAGCCCGATCAGATAATGCTCCATACTGGCGAGCACCATCGCGTGCCAGAATCCCAGAGACACCTCCGAGATCAACGCCCCCGGCAACACACTGGGCGCCGGCAATAGGGTCGGTGCGACGACGCCGCTACGGGCGATCGCCTCCCAGATCAACAGGAAGACGATCAGACCCGTCGCGGATGCGAGTGTCCGGCTGTTCAACTGCCGCCCACCACCGCTTCATAGACGCTGGTGTCGAACAACTCGTCGAGCGGCACCGGCTTTTTCAAGGCACCGATTTCGGCTTGGAAGTCGTGCATGGTCTTGGTGGCCGTAATGATCAGGCGGGGATCGGCAACAAACTGGTTTTGCCGCGATTGCAACGCCGTCTGGATGGTTTCCACCGGCACCAGCCCCCGGCCAATCGCCGCGTGAACGTCTTTGGCGGCCCGCTCGGGATCGGCGGTGATCAACTCGGTCGCCCGCTTATGCAGTTCGACCAGTTTCTTAATCGCCTCGGGATGGTCGGCCAACGCTTTCTCGCGCACCGCGACGATGGCGCCAGGCTGCTTGGGCAACATATCGCCGCCGGTCGCGATCACCTCGGCATCGGGCAGCCGTTCCTTGATGATGGTGATGATCGGCTCGAGGATCGAGGCGCCATCGACCGAGCGCGACAACATGGCCTGCTGCACCTTGCCGGCGCCCATGCCGACGATATCGACATCCTTCTCCGTGAGCCCTGCGACCTTGATCAGCCAGTGACGGAATACCGTGTCAGGCACCGAACCTTTGGGCAGCGAGGCGATCTTCGGCTTGCGTCCCTTATCGGCGGTGAATTTACGAACGCCCTCAGCCGGGCTTGCCGCGTCGTCGATATATTTGCGCAAGTCACCCTGGGCGATGAGCGTGATCTGCTCGATACCGTTGGCCGCCACCACCTTGATGGGAATACCGTTGGCGCGGGCCACCATAGCCGGACCAATGCCGAAGTAAATGACGTCGAACTTGCCCGACGCGATGGCCTGAACGATGGCCGGGCCGGACGAGAATTTGGTCAGTTTCAGATCGAGACCGGCCTCTTTCGCCCACCCTTCCTGCTCCAGAATGAACAATTGGGTCATTGGCATGATGGGTATATAGGCCACTTCAAGCTTGGTCTGCGCCGTGGCCGGCACTGTCGCCAGCCAGCCAAACGCGGCCACAATTAGAACCGCGACGAGCGAGCGCCGCAATTTATCTATGTGTTTCATGTACTTGTTCCTTTGATGGCGAGCCTCGCTGGCTCGTAATATATAACATTTATTATGTGTTATATGTTATATTAATGTTCTATATTTTTGTATATAGTTATAATTCACCCCAGGCAAGCTGGATAATAGGTCACATAAGTTTCAATTGCGCGGCGCGGTACAGCGGTTTGATGTATGGATTGGAAACGACGGACCGCTTGCAGGGAGAGTTTGCATGTTGAAATGGGGTAGATACGCCGCCATCGCCGCCATGGCGGTGGTGCTTATTCCAGCCGGCGCCAGAGCTGCGAAGGACGAGTTGATCATCGGCATCAGCCAGTTTCCCACCGGCTTTCATCCCAACCTGTCGAGCCATGTGGCTCTCTCCCTAATCCACGGCATGACCCGGCGCTCATTCACCGTCTACAACGCCGACTGGAAATTGATCTGCCTGCTCTGCGCCAAGCTGCCGAGCCGCGACCACGGCACCATCCGCGACTGGCAGACTGCCGACGGCGAGCTGGGGTTAGAGGTGGATTACACC
>JABDJY010000003.1 GCA_013003285.1 Alphaproteobacteria bacterium
GCGTCTCGGCTTGATCCCGGCCAGCAGAAATTGGTCGAACAGATCGTGCTGGCGGCCGGCAACCTGAAAGACGTCGCCAGCGCCATTGAGGTCAGTTACCCGACCCTGCGCAAGCGGCTCGACAATCTCATCCTCGCCCTGCGGTCCCTGCGCGAGCAGGACGATACGCAAATCGCCGAATTTCTCAGCGCCGTGGAGACCGGCGACATGACGGCGGAAACCGCGGCGCGGCTGATCCGAGAGCTCCATGGCCAATCTTAGCGACACCGAAACCGGCTCCCACACCGCGCGCATTGCGCGGATGGAGCGCGACGGCCTGCTCTCGCCGAGCCAGGCGGCGCAGCTGCGCGACAGTATTCAGCCCCGTTCCGCCGACGACAGCGCGGGACCGACACGCGGGCGCTGGCCGGCGCGCTGGATCGGCGTGTTTCTGGTCACGGTCCTGGTGATCGCCGTCATCGCGGCCCTTTTCGGGTCGGGCGGCGGACCGCAGACAGTCCAAGACGTATCGAGTGCCTTGAACCAACCTGGAGGTGTTGGAGAAATGAACGCAACCGTATCGAAATTGATCGCCGTGGCGATTTTGCTGATCGTCCCGCTGCTGTTGTGGGCCTTGATGCACAATTCCCTGGTCGCCAAGGAGGAAAGCGTCTTCGAGGCCTGGGCCCAAACCGAGAGCAATTACCAGCGGCGCGCCGATTTAGTACCGGCGTTGGTGGAATCGGTGACCCGCTTCATCCAGCACGAATCCGAAATCCTGACAGAAGTCACGCGCGAGCGCGGCCAGTCGACCGGGCGGCTGACAGAGGCGATCGATGAGCTTATCCGTACTCAGACGGACGCCGCCGATGCGTTACGCGCCAACCCTGAAGTGCTGATCGAGGATCAGCAAAAGCTGGCGCAACTCTTCGCCGGTCAGGCCTCGGTGGGCCGCAGCGTCGGCAATCTGTTCGCCGTCGTCGAGGCCTATCCCGAATTACGTTCAGGCGACCAGTTCCTCGAATTGCAGGCGCAGCTGGAGGGCACCGAAAACCGCATCAACGTGGCGCGCCAGCGCTTCAACGACGCGGTCGGCGATTTCAACGGCACCCTGCGTAAACTGCCGTGGAGCCTGATCGCGAGCGCCGGCAACTTCCAACGCAAAGCCTATTTCCAATCGGAAGAAGATGCGCGCAATGCGCCAAAACTCAACTTCAACTAAGCGGCTCACCGCCGCCCTCATCGTCGCGATACTCGCTGTCGCCGGCCTGTCGGTGGTGCGCGAGCTGCAGGCGCCGCCGGCGCTGGTCGAAGACGACGCGAAGCTGATGACGCCGGAGGAGCGCGCCTTTGTCGCCGATTTCCACAGGTTCCTGGTCAAGGATCACGACATCGATTATCGGGTGGTCACGGTGGACGATGCCGGCGACATAAACCGTTTCGCCGTCGAGCAATTCGAAAAGCTATTCGACAAATCGTCCAGCGCCACCGGGCGTGGCCTATTGCTGGTGGTCGACCCGACGCAGGACCGGGTGCGCCTCGAAGTCTCCTTCGCGCTGGAAGGCGCCTTCCCCGACGCCTTCATCGCCTATGTGGAGAACCGCCAGATGGTGCCGTTCTTCCGCACCGGCCGCATCGCCGACGGCATCCTGGCCTCGACCGAGCTGATCGCCATTCGCGCCCAACGCGCGGCGGACAATGCCGGCTTCGATGACGAGCCTTGGGCAACCGCCAGCGGTGGCGGCGGCGCGGCGACTACGGCGCGCATCGGCGACGGGCCGGAACAGATACCGGTTCCCCCTTCTCCCGCCGAAGCGCCGCCGACCAACACGCCGGAACAAGCACTTCAGGCCTATTTCGCCGCCATGGACGCGCGCAATGCCAGCCCCGACCTCGCCTTCTACACGCCGGCGACCCGCGAGATGCTGCGGGGCTGGACCATCACCCAGGCGCAAATGGATCAGGTCGTCGACACCTATCGCGGCTGTACCGCGCAGCCCATAAAGTCGGACCCCACCAGCTCGCTGGCGGTCATCCGCTACCCGGTCGCCGAGCGCAGTTGCGCGCCGTTCTTCTTCGAGAATATCGACGGCGCCTGGGCGCTCGACCTCACCATGATGCAACGGGCGATCCGCTTCGGACGCACCAATGCCTGGCGCTTCGACCAAAGCATCGACCATCCCTACCGCTTCGCCTTCACCGATTGGCGCTTCGACGAAAACGGCTTTCCGGCCGGGGTGCAGTAACAAACGGTCCGCGCCGAATATCGTTAGATAAAAAGCGCCCGGTAATCCCCGTGCGTTTTGCCGTGCACGGCTTTATTATCGGTGCGCTCGAGTCCCACTGTCACAAGCCTACTGTCACAAGAAGGGCCACCCGCATGTTGGCGAACGCATACGCGCAAATGCTGCAATTCTTCCAGACCTATGGCGTGCTAGCCGTCCTGGCGGTGATCCTCGCCGTCGGCATCCTGCGGATCGTTCTGCGCCTCACCGGGGCGCAGAAGCAGGCGCGCACCACCCGCGCCTTCCGCGAGCGCTTTCACGCCTTCGCCAATAGCTCGGGCGAAGACGTCGCGGCCTATGAGCGCCTCGCCTTCCTGGCTGAGCGCATGGGCAACTCCATGGGCCGGCACGCGCGCGTCGACGCCAAACCGCCCTTCGGCGGCCACACCAATAAGAGCTTCGTCACCGTGCTGCAGTTCATTCCCGAGCTGCGGCGGCATTTCGCCGATCTGCAGGCCGGCGGCTACGGGCTGGGCAATGACGGCGCCAGCTGGATCTATCACACGGTCGACGACGCGCTAATCCGCTTCCTCGGCGCGCTCGACGAGACCACCAAAGTGTCGCTGCGCCGGCTGCTCAACCCGATCGCCTGGTTCCGCGAGGGCGTCGAGCGCATTCTCGCCCTGCCCTTCATTATCGCCAGCTGGTTCGGCCTGATCGAGCCCGACCGCGCCGCCAACGCCGAGAAGAACGGCTTTTTCCGCGCCGTCGCCGGACTGACCGCCATTCTCGCCGTGGTCTTCATCGGCAGCACGCTGATCTTCGGCGAACAGAAAACCAACGCCGCCTCGCGCGCCACCTACCGCACCATCGTCGACACCTCGACCCGCACGGTATCCAGTTCGGTCAAATCGCTGGGAACCCTGGCCGACGATGTCAGCAAAGCGATAGCGGAGCCGAAGCAGCCGCAGTAGGGGATTTTCTCGGAGGAAGATGGTGCGCATCGAAGGAAAAACTTCGGGCCAGTCCTCCTACGCCAAGGCTTCGGAGGACACTCCTT
>JABDJY010000030.1 GCA_013003285.1 Alphaproteobacteria bacterium
CCGACGATCTCGGCGCCGCCGTCTCGGGTACGCTGGACGATGGCATCCAGCTTGTCCTGCGTGGTCCAGCCCATCTTGACCAGGTCGGGCAGCGGGATGCCGGCAACCGTCGAATAACGCACCAAAGGCACCATGGTGTCGCCGTGGCCGCCGAGCACGAAGGCGGTCACGTCCTCGACCGAAACATTGAATTCCTCGGCAAGGAAATAACGGAAGCGGGCGCTGTCGAGTACCCCGGCCATGCCGACGCATTTATTGGGCTTCAGTCCGGCGGCGACGCGCAGCACACCGACCATGGCATCGAGCGGGTTGGTGATGCAGATGACGAAGGCGTTGGGGCAATATTTTTTGATGCCCGCGCCGACCGACTGCATGACACCGGTGTTGATGCCGATCAGATCGTCGCGGCTCATGCCCGGCTTGCGGGCGATGCCGGCGGTGACGATGACCACGTCGGCGCCCTTGATGGCGGTGTAGCTGCTGGCACCGACCATGTTGGAATCAAACCCTTCGACCGGGGAGGATTCGGCCAGGTCGAGCGCCTTGCCGGCCGGCATGCCTTTGACGATGTCGAACAGAACGACGTCGCCCAATTCTTTCAGTCCGATGAGGTGGGCCAATGTGCCGCCGATATTTCCGGCGCCGATCAAAGCGATTTTATTGCGTGCCATTTAAGGGGTATCCCAGCGTGTCTGCGTTAGGGTGGAGGCGACGGTAACGCAGTCGTTGCGCCGCACAAAGTTTCGCGGTGTGTAACGTGAATTGCCGAGGCGTTCAACCCGCGCTCGGGCAAGGACTTTGTGCCGGTCGGACTAAGTGAGATGCGGCGAAGCGATATAGTCTTCGGCCTGCATTTCCATCAGCCGCGAGACCGTGCGTTGGAACTCGAACGCGGTGTCGCCGGCGGGATAAATTTCGGCCGGTTCGACCTCGGCGCTGGCGAACAAATTGACCCGGTGTTCGTACAGGGAATCGATCAGCACCACGAAGCGTTTGGCCACTTCGCGTTCCTGCGCCGAGAGTTTCGGGATGTCGTCGATGATGATGGTGTGGAAGTGGGTGGCGATGGCCAGAAAATCCGGCGCGCCGCGGGGCTCGCGGCACAGCATGTCAAAACTGAATCGCCCGACGCCGCGCGCGGCAATCGGGGCGATTAGCATGCGACCCAGCACGGTCAGTTCCTCCGGTTCGCCCTTGGCCGCATCGGTCAGGGCTTCGAACGCGGTGTCGAGCCGTTCGGTGGCGGCAGCGCCCAGGGGCGTGTGATAGACCGGTTGGCCCTTGAGACGGTCGAGACGGAAATCGACCCCGACGCCGATGTCGAGCACATCGAGGCGCGCGCAGATGAGGTCGATGAAGGGCAGAAACCGATCGCGCTGCAAGCCGCCCTGATAGAGATCCTGCGGCGCTACGTTCGATGTCGCAACCACCACCACGCCGCGTTCGAACATGCCCTGGAACAGCCGGCCCAAAATCATCGCGTCGGCGATATTCACCACATGAAATTCGTCGAAACACATCAGCCAGGTTTCGTCGGCCAGGTCCGCCGCGACCGCCATCAACGGGTCGTCGCGCTTGGTTGTCTTGCGCTCTTTGTTTAGCCGTTGCTGGACTTCGAGCATGAAAGCATGGAAATGCACCCGGCGCTTGCGCTCCACCGGGGCCGAGTCAAAAAACAGATCCATGATCATGGATTTGCCGCGCCCAACGGGGCCAAAGATATAGAGGCCTTGCGGCGGCTCGTCGGTGCGCCGACCCAACCCGAAACGGTCCTTCCAGCCGGTCAGCCAGGACTCGCCGGTCGGCTGATAACCCTTGAGGGCATGGTGCAGGCTCTGCAGCTTTTCCGCCGCCAGTTCTTGCGCTGGATCGGGCTTGAGTTCGCCGGCGCGGCGCAGCGTACGATAACGCTGCAGCGGCGGTTCGATCTCCGAATCGCTGTCGATTATTCCCTCAGGCATGGCGGCGGTTGCATACGCCGTGGACCGCTTTCGCGCAACCGCCTTCTATTGAGCGGCGGCAGCCTGGTGGGCGAACATCGCCTCCATTTCACGGCGGATTTGCACCGCCTGGCTCGTCGTGTCGATATCGACATTCGCCCAGGTTACCGGCTGATCCTTGGCGACCGGGGCTTTCAGCGTGACATTGTGGGCCAGCCCGATGGGCAACCCGCCACAGGCCAGACTGTCCTCAGCCGGCATCAGTTTGCCGTAGACAGTGTAGCCGCCTTCGCCGTCCAGCGCTTCACCGGCTTTTATATCGCGCTTGGCCGTCGCCACCGCATCGCCGCGAAAGCCGGTCGGCTGGCCGGTGGGCTCGCCACGCAAAGCGACGCTGGCGACCGAGATGCCCAATTCCAGGCCGATCAGATGGTAGGGTTTCCACATGGCCGAATAGCGGCCGGTTGAATCGGTCAGCAGCCCGTACTCTTCGAAGCAGGCGGCGACATAGTCGCTCGGTGCCTCGAACACCACATAGACCCCCCAGCGCAGATCGCCGGTGACATGACGGCCGTCGCGCTCCTCCGACGAGACCACCTCGACCTGCCCCTTGTGATGGAGCCGGCCGCCCTCGGACGCGGGCCGCATGATGTGGGCCAAGTCCTGCACCCCCACGGCGGGGAAATCCAAGCCGGTTGGCGCCGGGGTGAGGCCGGTGGCGTTGGCGACTGCGGCCATTTCGATGGCCGATTTGGTGCCATCCAAAAACGAATTGAACATTTGCGGGTTCATGCCGCCGGCCGCCGCCTGTTCGGGGGTGAGCCCGTAATGCTGCCAGACATCGTCCGGGGTCACGTAATGATAGCCGTCGAGATATTTGGTGCCCTTGCCGGCGGCAATAACCTCGAGGCCGATGGCGCGCGCCCAATCGACCTGTTCGCAGATCAGCGCCGGCTGGTCGCCATAGGCCAGCGAATAGACGATGCCGGCTTGGCGTGCCCGCTCGGCGAGCAGCGGCCCGGCCAGCACATCGGCCTCCACATTCACCATGATGATGTGTTTGCCATGTTCGCAGCAGGCCAGCGCGTGGGCGATGCCGGCGGCGGGACTGCCGGTGGCGTCGATCACCACATCCACATCGTCGCCGGCGATCACCGCCATGGCGTCATCGGTGATGAACGTGTCGCCGAGACCGACACGGTCGCAAGCCGCCTTGGCGCGCGCCGGATCCAGATCTACCAGGGCCGCGATGTGAATGCCGGGCGTGCGGCCGGCTTGCGACAGATACATGGTGCCGAACTTGCCGGCGCCGATCAGGGCCACCCGCACGGGGTTTGCGGCGGCGTCGCGTTCAAGCAGCAGACGATTCAGGTTCATGGTCGCTTATTCCCTGTTTCCGGCATTTCTCGTTACACTAGGCGAATATATTACGCCCCCCTAAGTCGCAGTCAAAGCGGCACCCCCGGAGGAATGAAGATGACCGACTATAACGAAAACGCCCGGATATCCAGCGTGACCCGCGAAGAGTTTCCCGCCGATCAGGTGCAGATCTTTGACCACATCATGGAAACCCGCAAACTGGCCTTCATGGCCGATCTATTCGGTATGATGGCGCATAGCCCCGGCGCGCTCCAGGCGGTGGCTTCGGTCGGCGAGCATGTGCGTTTCCACAGCGTGCTCGACGAGGTGTTGCGCGAAATGGTGATCTGCACCGTGTCGCAAGAAGTCGGCAATTTTTACGAATGGTGCCATCATATCCACCGCATGCCCGACGATATGCGCGAAGCGGTCGGCACCCCGGCGGCGGAAGATTTGCCGGCGCCACGGGGTCCGGCCCTGCGCTTTGCCCGCATGACGGCTAACAACGAGACGGTCGACGATGCACTGGTGGCCGAAATTCGCGACAGCCTGGGCGATCAGGGGTTGGTCGATCTGACCGTGATGGTCGGCTACTACCAGCTCATCGGCACCTTCTGCACCACCCTGCAGATCCCCATCGAAGAGGGCCTCGATCGGCCGCCGTTTAAAAAATAGACTGCTGTCGGCGATCCGATAAGTTACTCCGCCGCGGCGGTGTTTTCGCGGGCGAGCTCCAGCAGGCAGTCATCGGCCAATGGTTCGATGGGCGTGAAATCGCGGTGGGCGATCCATTCGTCGCGTTTGAACTGGCGAATATGGTTGTCCACGTGGCACAGGCTCAAATAGACGATGGTGCGGTCCCACGGGCTGATATTGCCCGGCGAGGCGTGCACTAGGTTGGAATGGAACAACAGCACAGAGCCGGCCTTGCCTTTCGGCGCCACCATGCCGCCCTCATCGGCCAGCCGAGTGACGGTTTCCCTGTCGAGGGTCCAGAGCGGATAGGAGGTGGTCAGCGTGTCGTGGCCGGCCTCAATAACGCCGGACTTGTGGCTGCGCGGAATGAACATCAGCGCGCCGTTGAATTCGGTGACGTCTTCCAGGAACAAGGCGATATTCATCGCCCGCGGTTCGGGCATCAGATCGTCGCGCGCCCAGGT
>JABDJY010000032.1 GCA_013003285.1 Alphaproteobacteria bacterium
AGCTCTTTCGACTGGCCGGAAGTTCGCTCCCTGGTGAGGGTCGGCGGCGGTGAGGCCGTTTCCGGGCCGGAATTGGCGCTGGCACAAGGAAGAGAGCAATTTTCTCAAGGCAATTATGGTATTGCGATCGATTCATTTAATGCTGCCGTGAACCTTGATCGGAACTCCATCCGAGCCCTAAATGGTTTGGCCGCAAGTTACGATAATCTCGGCCGGTTCGACTTGGCCCAACGCTATTACGCGAGCGCAATTGCCCTTGATCCCAATTCCGCGGTCACAATGAACAACGCCGGCTACTCTCAGCTGATGCAGGGGAATGTCGAAGACGCGATGAGGTTGTTCGAAGTGGCGGCAAAACTGGACCCGGAGAATTCGCGCATCATTGCAAACACTGAACTGGCCGTAAATATGCTGGGCTACGACGTCAGACGGTCGCCGATTGAGCAGGTTGCGGTCGTCGAATTGGTAGACACGGCAACGCCAAAAATGTGGATTGAGAAAACCGCCGATCGGGTACATACGCTTGTAACCAAGCCTGATCTTGAGTTTCTCGAGCAGGCCGCACGGCTGCAGGTCGATCCGCGGATTGTGAGTCTTGGTGGTGCGCGTCAGCGCTAACGCGGTTGCGCCGGAATTGATTGTTGGACTGAAGGCTCGTCGCTGGATTATTCTCGCCGGCGCGCTTTTGGTGCTGTCGGCGTGTACCGAGCTCGGCCTTGATGGTGCCGGTCAGCCGTCCCTTTCGGAAGAAACCGTCGATCCTGTGCGTGAGGCGTTGGCGTCGAATGTTTCGCTCGAAGATGCGAATGCTGCTCTCGAGAATAAGGACTATGACACCGCATATGATTTATTGCGGCAATATTTGGTTTTCAATCCCAGCGACGACGCCGCCAAGATAAGCTTGGCGCGTACATATCTGGGCCGCAACGAAGGCCGTAACGCACAAACCATTCTGGACTCTCTTTCTAAAGACGCTCGCGAAAGCGCCGAAATCAGCATGATCCGCGGTTTGGCCCTATTGATTATCGGCGAGCGTGCCGAGGCAAGCGAGCATCTCGAACTCTCGTTGGCCGAAGATCCAACTCTCTGGCGGTCTGCCAACGGTCTGGGTTTAATCCATGATTTCGATCAGCAATGGAACGAGGCTGAGGCGAATTATAAGCGTGCTCTGGAGGCCAAGAGCGACGCCGCTGTAGTACATAATAATATGGGTTACTCCTATTTGCTTCAGGGGCGCGTCGACGAAGCGGTGACGGCGTTTGCCACCAGTCTCAGACACGAACCGGATCTTGCAATCGCGCAGACCAATCTAAGGCTCGCACTGGCGGCCAGGGGGCAGTACACCGACGCCATTGCGGGGACCAACAGAGCCCTTCTGCCGCAGGTCTTGAATAATATCGGCTATGTCGCCATGTCGCGCGGCGATTTTGAATCCGCCGACATTTTCTTCAATCGCGCGATCGATGAAAGTCCGGTTTACTACGATAAGGCGCAGGAAAACCTCGAGCGCCTGCATACCCTGGTGGGTGAGCCGGTAGAAGAACGCCGGCTGCAGAGAATCGGTAATTGAGCCAGCCGTTTATCGCGGCGTTGTTTTTGTACGGCGCAATCTTGCTCTTGGTCGCGGCGGCGTTGTGGGATGCCGTCACGATGACGATCCCCAATTACTTGGTCTTGGCTGTACTCGCACTATACGTCGCCAGTCTTGTCGTTAACTTCGTTGTTTCCGATATTTTGTTCGACCTGCTGGCCGCGGTAATTATCTTCATCGTTTGCTTTGTTCTGTTCGCGCTGGGCTGGCTTGGCGGCGGCGACGCGAAGTTGGCGCCGGGCGCGGTTCTGTGGGTGGGCTATGACGGGTTCCTGGAATTTGTCGTCGCGATGACCCTGGCCGGGGGGGCTCTGTCTATTGCATTGTTGATTTTGCGCGGCGGGCTGCGCGCTGCCAGTGCGTCACAGGATCGCCTGCCGCTGGTACTGCAATGGGCCAGTCCAATACCGTATGGTATCGCTATCAGCGCTGGCGCCATCCTGATGATCTGGCTGCAGAATAGCGCCAGTTTACTGTTCTAATACCGGTCGTTTCGATCTGCGATACTCGAATTATCCGATCCGTTCAGAAACCATGTCACCAAGGGCCTGGCGCAACGGCTCGAGCTCGGTTTCGTAGCGCCGCCAGCGTTCGACTGAGCCCTGGTTGATCGGCTGGCGTACTTGCCATTTGCTCGCGATTTGGACCTGGCCCTTATTCTCATGGGGCCGGACATATTATGCCTCCCAGGGCAGGCCACAGAAGTCGATCAGCCGCCGGGCTTCCGCTTCTGTCTCCGAGACCAGCGTTTCATAGCGCACGAGGCTTGTTGCCAGAATTCGATACAGGCCGCATGGGACTTCAGTTTTTCGGCGAACCCGTCCAGGCTAAACGACAAGGGCTGGCCCTTGACGAAATTCGCTTGAAAGCATGATAGTCCGATATCCATCGGCGAACGCCGACAGTAAATAATTCGCGCCTCGGGGAACATCAGCGATATCAGGCCGAGAAACCGGTAGTTGCTTGGCGCCTTGTCCACCACATAACGCGCGGCGCCATCGAACTCGGCCAGGTGTTTTGCATATTGATTGGCAAAATCACCCAGGACTTTGCGTATTACGCCGTCAGGCGCGGCGCGGATAATGTGGGGGTATGCCATACCCTTTTTTTAAGTTTCGCCAAGCGCGCGACCATCCCCGATAGATCCAACAATTCGCCGGCAGCCCCAATCTGCGAATGTCTCGACAGTATTTGTTCGACCAACGTGGTGCCGGACCGCGGCATGCCGATGACAAATAATAGCCGTGGCATTTGGTCGTCCGATATACGTAGCGACTTGAACAGATCTTCGTCGAATACTTGCTTTGAACGGTGTAACAATTCCCGCTCGACTGTTACGTCCGATTTCCGGCCTGCCAGGCTATTACCAAGGTCGCAACATACAAACGCTTGCTTGAAGTCTTTGGCGCTGTGTAGCGTGGTGGCGACAGCAAAGGCGGCGGACCGCCGCGGGTTGGGTTCGGCCGCACAATTATCAGCCAGCGACTTTGTCGCGGAGAAGGCGTCTTCCTCGACCAACAGCGCCTTTACTTCTATAGATGCCGGTAACACTCGCCGATTGGCGGGTTTTGCCTTATCGCTTCGCGCCAGTGGACGATCGCGTCGTCGAACCTGCCGATACGGCTGAACGCGACGCCTAGATTTTGATGGGCCTCGGCATTATGCGGATCGAGCTGAGCGCCTTTCCAATCGCCGCCACGCCGCCGAAAAGGTTTTCCCGTTTGACGGTGCATAAGCCGATGATACACCACGCATAGACGCTACCATAGTTGGTGAGCAGGAAGGTTCGGGCCTGGGCTTCTGCCTCGTCTACGCGGTATTTTTATCGATAACCAGACGGCCTTTAAACTTTCAGAAATTTCAAGGAGTTGGGCACCTTTACACAATATGGGTGTGTGTGAAAAATGTCTCACCGTATCGGAAAAAACACACTAATTCATATTACAGTTGCTGGAGTGACCTTTGATAGATATACGATAAAACTCAAATTATACTCTTCAATTTCTGTACCGAGGGGGACATGCGGCTTTCAATATTAGCAAGCGCGACGATCGCAGTAGTGGTGGCGTGGACAGGCACCGCACAAGCGGCGAGCCTTCAAGACGCGGTCGATAAGGCCGTCAGCTCAATTCCAGCAATCGGTTCCGCTACGGCGCGGCGGCAATCGTCAGAAGAACGGGTTCGTGTAGAACGCGGCGCGTTGTTCCCGACGGTAAACATCCGCGGTGAAACAGGCCTGCAGTATAGTGATACACCTGGGACGCGCCGGCGCGCCTCGCGGGGTAACGACGATGGCGATACGACCCTGTGGCGCAACGAGGCGCGCATTATCGTAAACCAGTTACTTTATGATGGTGGCACCACCTTTAACCTGGTCGATGAGGCGCAAGGTAACTTGTTGGCGGCGACTTTCCGGGTTGACGATGCCAAGCGGTCTGTCGCGTTGCAGGCTATTGCGGCGTATATAGACGTCTTGCGCAACCGCGAGTTTGTGGCGATCGCTGAAGGAAACGTCACGGCCCATGAACGTCTGCTCGGAAATGTGCGCCAATTGGTCGATTCCGGCCGGGCGTCAGACTCCGACGTCTCTCAGGGTGAATCACGTCTAGCGCTGGCCGAAGCCAATCTCGAAAATCGCAAGGGTGAATTGCGCGACGCCGAAACCCGGTATTTCCGGTCGGTCGGCGAGGCGCCGGGCGAACTGGATCCGATCCCGGGTGCGCCCAGCCCCGGCGATATCGATGTGGAAGGCCAGGTTCAGCAGGCCGTTCGCCTCAACCCCGAACTGGCTGTTGCCCGGGCGTTGATCGATGCCCGTGAAGCGGCGTCGAAAGCGACCGACGGTCTGTTCCGGCCGCGCCTTGAGATGGAACTGTCGGCCAGCGAGGGCAAGAACCTCGATGGCGTCCGCGGTCGCGACACCGATTATCGCGCCGTTCTCATCCTGACCTGGAACCTCTATCGCGGCGGCGCCGATTCGGCCCGCGCCCGCGAGGCGGCTGCCAACCTCACCGCGGTTAAGTTCGACGAGGCCGACACGCTGCGCTTCATTCGCGAGCGGGTTGAAGCATCGTTCAAATCGTTTGAGAAAAACGCCGCACGCCAGGGCCCATTGACTCGTCGCGTGGAGGAGAACCGTAACCTGATAAGCGCTTACGAGCGTCAGTTCGAATTAGGCCAACGGACCTTGCTCGATCTGCTCGACGTTCAGAACGAGTTGTTCGTCTCGCGCGCCGAATTGATCGACGCCCAGCATAGCGGTCTGTTCGACTATTATGACCTGCTGGCCGCCTCCGGCGAGCTGGGGCCGCTGTTCGGTATTAACAATACCGAGCAAGTCACGGTGAAGATGTTCGAATAGACGAACATTTCGTAATTCTTGTGCCAAAGAGGCGCGGCTATGCCGCGCCTCTTTTTTTGTCTTTTGTTTACTTAATCAGCATTTACGATTAACCCCCTGGAGACGGCGGTTGGGCGGCGGATGGCCGGCCCCGAGATCAATCAAGCGAAGTGCGCCCCATAGCGGTAAAATAACCCTCATCCTGAACTGGTCGAAGGATGCGCTGGGGTTGCTGGCGCTTCGTCCTTCGACCAGTTCAGGATGAGCCGTTGGGCGCCGGATCGTGCATGACAACATTGCGACTTGTGGGGTCGCTCCAAAGCCGCATTATCGTTTGCTGACTGGGCGGTTACGCGGGCCAGCAGACGGTCTCGCGAAACCTCAAATCGCCCCGGAAATGCAAAAACCATCCTTTCGAAGGGATCAACCGCCGCGTTTTGGGCGGTATAAAAAAACAGTAAAAAAATTGGTTGGCGTCTACGGCCGCGTTCCGGCGCAATTGAGGTTAATAGGCAAAATTTTATAGAAATCTGCTTTGAATTTGCGGAGAAATTCCCTAATAATTCGTGAATGTTTAACAAGAGGTTAACGGGCAAGCCGGCCACGCAGGATGCACACCGGTAAACGAACAGCCCACCGCCTTAGTTCGCGCATCCAGGCGCTCTTATAGGAGAGTAATATGGCTCAGGTACGGATCACCCACCAGGACGGCACCGTCGATGAAATCACCACCAGCGGCGCGACCCAGCAGATCCAAGTCCAGCAGGGCGATAAGATCGAGGTCGTAAACGCGACGCTGACATCGGCGACCGTCGACGGCAACAATTATGTCGTCACCCTGACCGATCCGTCCGGTACGGTGGAAATCACGTTTGTCGACCTGTTCCTGTTGCTCGCAACCGGTGACCCGACAACGACAGCGGCCGATGGGGCCACCTCGTTGTTCATCGGCGAAACGGAAATCGCCAGCATCGGCGACGCCCTGTCGCAGGTTGCCACGGCGGCCGGCCCTGCCGGCGGCGGTGCGGTCGACGGCGGCCTGGGCGCCCAGGCGCGCAGCGGCGGTTCGCGCGATGCGCCGGAAGAATTCCAGGCGGCCGATCTGGGCACCGACGAAGCTCCCAAGGGCCCGCTGCTGCAGGATTTCCCGTCCGACGAATTCCCCACTGACGACCCGGTTACGCCCGACGAAGAAGTGCCGGTCAACCTCCCGCCGAGCGCGTATAGCTTTGCCCTCGATGCGGAATTTTCCGATGGTGAGGGCGGAAGCCCACAGAATGCCACGGATGGTTCCGCCATCAAGACGACCCTTAGTGTAACTGCAGGCGATCAGTTTACCTTTGACTACAGTTTTCTCGATCGCGAAGGTACGCAAGGTAGCGAATCCTTTGGGGATTTTGGCTTCGTCGTAATTGGTGACACCGTCATTAAGTTGGCGGACGTTCTTTCGTCCCCGGACGGGACTGTTAATACCGATTTGGGATCTGTCGAGCAGACCGGCCCCAATCAGTTCACCGTTACTTTCACCGAGTCCGGAGACCTTTCGTTTGGCTTCGGTGTGATGAACGAAGGTGACACGCTGGTAGATTCTGCCCTGCTGATCGACAACATCACCTTTGGTTCTGGCGACGGCGCATTGCTGACCAGTTTCGAAGGCGGCCTCCCCGAAGGCTGGACGTCGATTGGTAACACCAGTGTTGTGGATGACACATTCGGAATTACGCCAACAGACGGTGACGAACAGGCCTTGATGGTCGCCGAAGGCGCGACCGATGCCCAAATCGAAGCATTTTTTGGCCTCGCGCCTGGAACGCTCGATAATGCCGCAAGTGGTATCAGCGGCCCCGGCGTCAACGGCTTCTTCGTCGAACTAGACCTCGGGGGATCGAATGACGGCATCAGCATCGGCGGCGTCGATCCCGAGGATGGCCTCACCACCACCTACACCATCACTAGCCTGCCGAGCGACGGCACGCTGTGGGCCGACCTTAATCAGGATGGCACCTATGAAACCGAGCTCCAGGTTGGCGATACGCTGACCGCCGACGGCGACGATCTGGCTGACAACGTTCTTTACGTTGCCGAATCATTGCCTGAAGACGGTCAGGACGAGTTCAACTACACAACGACCGACAGCGACGGGCTGACCAGCTCTCCGGCTACGGTGACGATCAACTTCCCGGGGACAACTGCCAGCGTTGTGGCGGAAGAGCCAGGTAACGCGTTCGAGGACCCAGCACTGCCGGGTTCGGACTCGCTGGTCTTTACGGTTTCATTGGGCAATCCATTGTCTGGCGATGTCACCGTGTTCTTCACCTTGGGCGGTGCGGCGACAGCCGGCACGGACTACGATACGTCCGGCCTGACCGATGAGGGTGGCGGTGTATTTTCGGTTGTGATCCCGGGCGGCTTAAACAGTGCCACGATTGAATTACCGGTGCTGGACGACAGCGATGTTGAAGTTAGCCCGGAGACGGTCATTGTAACGCTGACCGGCACCGACAATTCTAACGTATTAATTGGCGACGGGTCTGCCGACGGCACGATTACGGATCTGAACGGTGCGATCACCATTGATGATGCGGGCACGGTATCGGAAGGCGCTGATCTGGTTTACACGGTTTCGTTAAACCTCACCAGCGGCACGCTGACGCCGGGTACGGTGATTGAAGTACCGCTGACCTACGGCGGTACGGCTGATGGGTCCGACATCAATGGCGGTCTGCCGGCGACGATCCAATTGACGGTCAATCCAGACGGTACGACAGCCAGCGCCAACTTGACGCTAACCACGGTGTCTGGAGATGGCCTGGAAGGCGACGAGACGCTGACGGTGACGTCGGGCAGCCCAATCTTGGTTGGCGCGACGCCAGCCGAGGGTATCACCGGCGACGATGCCACGGGCACGATCACCGAATCGATCACGGTATCGGTTGACGATGCGGTAATCAGCGACGGTAACGCGTTCGAGGATCCGTCCCTGCCGGGTTCGGACTCGCTGACCTTCACAGTATCGCTGAGCGAGACCAACACCACGGGCGGCGACATCACAGTGTCTTATAC
>JABDJY010000035.1 GCA_013003285.1 Alphaproteobacteria bacterium
CACCTACACCATGCACCCCTATGTGATCGGCCGCGGCTTCCGCATGCTGGCGCTGGAAGGCTTGATCGACAAGTTGGCCGCAGAAGGCGCGGAATTCATGACCATGGAAGACGCGGCGAAAGAGGCGCAAGCCCACCTATTCTCATAGCGCTGCACACATCGGCGGCACGCCGATGCGCTCGTGTGACGTGCCGAGCGTGCGTTCGAACGCCATGGCGATGGCCAGGGCGGTTTCTTCCTGACCGCCGGGGCAGACGATCTGCAGTCCCACCGGCATGCCGGCGGCGTCGAGCGCGACTGGAATAGTGACGGCGCAGAGCTTGAGCAGGCTGACTGTGTTGGTGTTGCGCACGCAGAAGAAGTTCGCCGCCAGATGGGCTTCCGAGCTCTCAATGTCGGCAATTTTCGGCGGCGTCAGGGGCAAGGTCGGCCCGACCATGGCGTGGAAGCCGGCGAAGGCCGCGTTGGCCTCGAGCGCCATGCGGTCCATCATATTCAAGCGTTCGATATGTTCGCTGGCCGGGAAGGTGGCGGCTTCCCGGATGCGGATGGCGACGGTGGGGTCGAGATCGTCGCGATAGTCGGCCATCTCGCCATTGATGAAGTTGGTGAATTCGCCGATATGCAGACCGCCCTTGCCGAACATCTCGGTGGCCGCGTCGAGATGGGGTAGAGTGGCCGGGGATGTACGCAGCCCCTGTTGGGACAACTCGTCGAGCGCGGCTTTCACGCCTTCCGCGATGCCCGGGTCGCAATCCTCGAAAAACCAATCGCAGACCCCGATACGGAAATCGGCCAGGGTGGCGTTGCGTTGGCGTTGGGTAAAGGCCCGTGCGTCTTCGTCGATCAGCGGGTCGATGGCGGCGAAGGCCAGTGCCAGATCCGCGGCGGTGCGGGTCAGCGGACCCGCCGTGTCGAGCGGTGAGCTGAGCGGAACGATGCCCGCCGTCGACCAGCGGCCGGCGGTGGGGCGCATGCCGGCATTGCCGGTCATGCTGGCCGGGATGCGCACCGAGCCGGCGGTGTCGCTGCCGATGGCCAGCAACGCCGAACCTTCGCCCAGGGTTACGCCGGCGCCGGAACTCGATCCGCCGGGTGCCCGGTGTTCCTTGGCGTCCCACGGGTTGCGCGGCGCCCCCCAATGCTGATTGACGCCCATGCCGCCGAAGGCGAACTGCACCGTATGGCTCTTGCCGGAAATCACCCCCAGCTGATGGCGGATGGCGGCGACCACGGGCCCCTCGGCCTGCCATTTCTCGGGCAGGGGGCGGGGGCAGCCGGCAAAGATCGGATAGCCCGATACGCCGATCAGGTCCTTCACCGAGACCGGGATGCCTTGCAGGGGACCCAAATCGACGCCGGCGGCGAACACCCCATCGGCGGCTACTGCTTGGCTGCGAAACTTATCCGGGTCCCAGGTTTTATAGGCGTGGAAGGCCTCGCCCCGGCGTTCATGATTGTCGATGGCCCACTCGGCCAGCGCCATGGCGGATATGCCGCCATCACGCAAGGCGTCGCCGATGGTCTCTAAGGATGCGGTATCGATATCGAGATTTGCCATGATTGCCTCCGTATAGGCGGTTTAGCTGAAGGTCAGGCCGCCATTCACGTCGAGGCATTGGCCGGTGATGAAGGCGGCCTCGTCCGAAGCTAGGAACAGCGCCGCATTGGCGATGTCCTTCGGTTCGCCGACGCGGCCCAGCGGGATCGACTGGCTCAGCGTGTCTTGCGTCTGGGGCAGCCAGCTCTCGGTCATGGGCGAATGGGTTGGGCCGGGGGCGATGGCGTTGACGGTGATGCCATGGCCGCCGAGCGCCTTGGCCAGCGAGCGGGTGAGGCCGATCACGCCAGCCTTCGACGAGGTGTAGGGCACGCCGCCGCCGCCGGCGACGCCGCCATGGCGCCAAGCCGAAGATGAGATATTGATAATGCGGCCGCTGCCGCGATCCATCATGTGCTGGGCCGCGGCGCGCGCGCCGTAATATTCGCCGCTCAGATTGATATCGAGGACACGCTGCCATTCTTCGATATCGGCTTCCAGCCAATGCTTACCCTTCGGCGAAAAGCCGGCATTGTTGATCAGAATATCGAGATGGCCGAAATCGGCGATGGCTTTGTCGATGGCGGCATGCACATCGTCGTAGTTCGACACGTCGAGGACGAGGGTGGAAAGCTGATTTGCATCGCCGTCGATCTGCTCCGCCATTTGGTCGAGCCGGTCACCATCGATGTCGGCGGCGATGACGCTGGCGCCCTCGGCGATGAATCGTTGGGCGATGGCCATGCCCAGGCCGCCCGAACCGCCAGTGACGAAGGCCACGAGATTTTCCAAGCGCATGATGTTCCCCGCTATCGTTATAGTTTCTTATCGGCGGTTTTCCGCCGCTTAAGCTATCCGCTCATTAGTGTAACAATGATCGCACCAGGCAATACAGGGAAGGAAAATGAACATGTCGAGTTTTCATCAGCTTGCGGACATTCCCGTTCACAATGAGGAAATTGGCAAAATCCAAATGCTTGCCGGCGAGAACAATATGGTCTTGTGGGGAAAGATCGATGCCGGCAGCCATGTGCCCAACCACAGCCATCCCAACGAGCAGATCACCTGGCTGGTGAAGGGAAAGCTTCGCTATGTTCTCAGCACCGGCGAGGACACGGTCTGCGAAGCCGGTACGGTGATTACCATTCCCGGCGGGATCGAGCACGAGGTCTGGTACACTGAAGATTGCGAGATCGTCGAATTTTTCTCGCCGCCGCGCACCGACCTATGGCCGGTCTCTGCCGAAAATCCCTATGGCGTCTGATCGTTGAACGCCATGAACGATGCTGTTGGTTTGATTGGGCTTGGCAATGCCGGGTCGGCTCTGGTGAGCGCTTTTTCGGGGCAATGCAAATTGGTCGGATACGATGCCAATCCGGCGCGCCGCGACGCGGTGACCGGGCTTGATCTGCAGTGGGTCGGTTCGGCTGCCGGCGTGGCGGGCGAGGCCCATATGGTCTTGCTGTCATTGCCGCGGCCGGAAGCCTCGAAGGCCGTGGTGGCGGAATTACTCGCCAGCGCGCGGCCGCCCCAGCTGATCGTCGAAACCAGCACCGTAACCCCGAACACCGCCCGCGATCTGGGCGCCATGTGCGATGGCGCCGGGGTCGACTTCATCGATGCGGCGGTCGGCAGCGGCGTGCAGGCCATGGC
>JABDJY010000050.1 GCA_013003285.1 Alphaproteobacteria bacterium
GACGTGGACCACGCCGCGAGCCTGTTTAACCTGGAGCGCGCCGGTCACATCTATTCGCGCATTTCCAATCCCACTGTTTCGGTGTTTGAGGAACGCATGGCCGCGCTGGAAGGTGGGGTTGGCGCGATCGGGACGGCGAGCGGTCAGGCTGTCCTCACCCTGGCGGTTCTGACCCTGATGGATACCGGCGGGCACATCGTCGCCTCGCGCAATATCTATGGCGGTAGTCATAATCTGTTCCTCCATACCCTGCCGCGCTTCGGTATTTCGACCACCTTGGTCGATCCGCGAAACCCGCAGGAATTCGCCGACGCTATCCGGCCCGAGACCCGGCTGCTGTTCGCCGAGACCATCGGCAATCCGGGTTTGGAGATCCTCGACATACCGGCGGTCGCTCAGATTGCCCACGATGCCGGCCTGCCGTTGATGGTCGATTCGACCTTCGCCACGCCCTATTTAATGCGGCCGTTCGAACATGGCGCCGATCTGATCATGCATTCCGCCACCAAGTGGATCGGCGGCCATGGCGTGGCGATCGGTGGGGTTTTGATCGACAGCGGCGCCTTCGATTGGGAGGGGTCGGGCAAATTCCCCACCATGACCGAACCCTATGCCGGCTATCACGGCCTCGATTTCGCCGAGGAGTTCGGCCCGGCGGCGTTCATCATGCGGGCGCGGGCCGAGGGGCTGCGCGATTTTGGCGCCTGTATGACGCCGCAGAACGCCTTTTATCTGCTGCAGGGCCTCGAGACCTTGCCAATGCGCATGGCGCGCCATGTGGACAATGCCCGCGCCATCGCACGCTATCTCAGCGAGGCGACGGAAGTTGCCTGGGTGCGCTATCCCGAGCTCGACAGCCATCCCGACCAGGCTTTGGCGCAGAAATTACTGCCCCATGGCGCGGGCTCGATCGTGACCTTCGGTATTCAGGCGGGTGCGGCGGGCGCGCGCCAGACCGGCGCCACCTTCATCGAGGCGCTGGAGCTGTTCTCCCATCTGGCCAATGTGGGTGATGCCAAGTCGTTGGTCATTCATCCCGCCAGCACCACGCACCAACAGATGGATGGCGAAGAACTCGCGGCGGCGGGTGTCGGCGAGGAAATGATTCGCCTCTCGGTCGGTTTGGAAGACCCGGGCGATCTGACTGCCGATCTACGCCAAGCGCTTCGCGCGTCGCAGCGATAGGAGCCGAGCAGATGGATCTTAACGTCAACGGCTCCACCGTCTTCGCCCATACCGGCGGCAAGCCCTTCGATCCGGCGCAGCCGGTTCTGGTGCTGATCCACGGTGCCGGGACCGACCACACATTCTGGGGGCTGCAGACCCGCTATTTCGCCCATCATGGCTATTCCGTCCTGGCCCTCGATCTGCCTGGCCATGGCCGCACCGACGGGCCGGCGCTGGACTCGATCGATGATATTGCCGACTGGCTGTGGCAGGTGCTCGATGCTGCCGGCGCCAAGGCGGCGACATTCGCCGGCCATTCCATGGGATCGTTGATCGCCCTGGCGGCCGGCGCGAAACAACCGGAAAATACCGAGGCCTTGGTCCTGGTCGGGACGGCCGAGCGCGTGGCGGTTCACGAGGACTTGTTGGCGGCGGCCGACAATCGCGATAGCCGGGCGTTCGACATGATCACCGATTGGGGTTTCGGCAAGCCGGCTCATTTGGGCGGCCACCAGGCGCCGGGACTATGGATGCTCGGCGGCGGCCATGCCTTGCTCTCGGCCGCGACACCGGGGGTCCTGGCCACCGATCTCGCCGCTTGCGATGCCTATGGCGGCGCCGTCGAGGCGGCCGCCAAGGTTACCTGCCCTGTGTTGTTGTTGTCGGGCGCCGGTGACCGCATGACCCCGCCGAAGATGACCAGGGCGCTGGCAGCCGTGCTCGACCGGGTCGAGACGGAAATCCTGCCGGCGACCGGTCATATGATCATGGTCGAGCGGCCCAACGAGACCATCGACGCCATCGACGGCTTTCTGCAGCGGGTGCGCGCATGAGCGGGGAAGGGCGCGACGAGCGCCGGGAGAATTATCGCGAATTCGTCGAAATCCCCACCCGCTGGATGGATAATGACGTCTACGGCCACGTCAACAACGTGGTCTACTATTCATACTTCGACACCGCCGTGAACGGCTTCCTTATGCGCGAGGCCGGGCTGGATTATCGGTCATCGGATGCGGTCGGCGTGGTGGCCGAAACCGGCTGCCAGTTCCACGGCGAAATCGCCTTTCCCGATACGCTCGATGTGGGCATCCGGGTGCGCCGGCTGGGCAATTCGTCGGTGACCTACGAGATCGCCATCTTTCGCCAGGGACGCGATGAGCCCGCCGCGACTGGCCACTTCGTCCATGTCTATGTGGCGCACGGCGAGATGCGGCCGGTGCCGATTCCCGACCAGGCCCGCGCGGCGCTGGAAAAACTGGTCGTCGAGGCCTAGCGCCCCCACAGCCGCTTCGAAGCGATTTCCGCGCCTTCGGTCAACGCCTTGAATTTCTCGATGGCGATCTTGGCGTCGACCGCGCCCATGCCGGCGAAGGTGGCGAAGCCGCAATCGGCCCCAGCGATGACCCGCTCGCGGCCCACCACATCGGCATATTGGCAGATGCGCTGGGCGACCAGTTCGGGATGCTCGATATAATTGGTCACGCTGTCGATGACGCCGGGGATCAGTATCTTGTCGTCGGGCAGGCCGCGCTCGGCGAAGACGCTCCATTCGTGGGCGTGGCGCGGGTTCGAGGCTTCGATCAGCAGGCCCATCGGTTTGGCCTTGAGCACTTCGTCGAGGATCGCCGCCAGGGGAATATCGCGATGGTGCGGGCCCTCGTAGTTGCCCCAGCAAATATGCATGCGCACCCGGTCGGCGGCGATATTCTCCAGCGCGCTGTTGAGGGCCTCGATCTGCATCACCGCGTGGGCGAGGAACTCGGCATCGCTGAGCTCGCGGAACGCGGTGTGGCGGCCCATCGCCAGGTCGGGGCAGTCGATCTGCAGGATGAAGCCAGCCTCGACGATGGCCTCATATTCTTCCCGCATGACATTGGCCAGCGCTTGCAGATAAGCCTCGTCGGAGGGTTAGTGCTGATTGTCCTGAAAGACCGTGATCACCCCCGGCGAGGCGGCGTTCATGAAGACATCGCTGGCGCCGGCATTGGCGGTCGCCGATTTCAAATTCGCGATATCGCGTTCCAGGGGTTCGCGGTCGCGCACCGTGACTTCACTGGTGCAGCAGGGTCGGTTGAGCCGCCGCGTACCGGCGGCCTTGGCCTGCTCGCGGCGATATTCGGGAAAGTTCGACATATCGTCGAAGCGGATCGAAGAGCTTTCGCCGGAAAAACCGTCGAGGCGCTGCTGGATATAGGTGGCGTAGCCGGTCTTGCCCATCTCGCCATCATTGATGATGTCGAAACCCCATTCGCGCTGCTGGGCGACGATATCGTCGACCGCTGCGCGGGTCGTCGCTTCGAATAAGTCCTTGTCGTAAGGCTCGCTGAATTCGACCTTGTACAAAAGGTCGGCAAGATCTTCGGGCCGCGGCATACTGCCGACATGCGTGGTCAAAATTCGATCGCTGCTGGTCTTCATGAGGCCATTTCCTGTTGTGTCGGCGCAGTTTAGCCACCGCGCCCGCGAATGCTAGGCCATATGAAAAAAGCCCGCCGGATAAACCGGCGGGCCCTTTTCGTGTCAGCATTCAGGTTGGATTAAGCAGCCTTCTGCTCGATCGATTTCGGCTCCGCGCCGGCGCTCGCAATGGCGATCTTGCGCGGTTTCAGCGCCTCCGGCACTTCGCGTTTCAACTCGACGACCAAAATGCCGTTATCCAAGCTGGCATCGACCACATTGACATGCTCCGCCAAGGCAAAGCGCCGCTCGAACGGGCGGGCGGCGATGCCGCGATGGAGATAGGTCACGCCCTCGCCGTTGCTATCCGCACTACCCTTGATGAATAGGGCGTTCTCCTTCTGGGTAATCTCCAGATCGTCGAGGCTGAAGCCGGCAACCGCCATGGTCACGCGGTAGTCGTCCTCGCCCAGTTTCTCGATGTTATAGGGCGGATATGACGGCACATTGGTATTGTAGGCTGTGTCGAGCAACCGGTTCATGCGGTCGAAGCCGACGGTGGAACGAAATAGGGGGGATAGGTCATAGTTTCGCATTTCACTTGTCCTCCTAGTGAAGCAACAGGTTCGTCGGTGCGGTATTCACCATTATGGTCGAAACCCACCGGGTGACATGCCATTGGGACCCTGATAGGCATCCCTGGCACAGTCTCGATTTGGGCATGGAAAGGCGTCATTTCAAGGGCTTATGGTTAACCGCGCCTGAAAATTTTGTTCTAAAACAACCCCAATTCGGGTATACTGCGATTTCACGGTGGAGACAGGAGGTGTCCACATGACCCAAGGTAATGGCTCGTCGGCCTTTTTCGACAAAACCTATGATGAGGCGCTGGCGCTGATCGAACAGGCGCATGCCTATCTGTCGGATATTCATCACAATAATGTTAGGGCCGACACGCCCGTCGACGATTTGCGGTTGCGTTGTGAAGCGTTCCGGCTATCGACCCGGTTGATGCAGGTGATGGCCTGGTTGCTCAACCAGCGGGCGATCCATGCGGGTGAACTATCCGCTGCAGAGGTTTTGGAAAGCCCAGAGTATCGCCTGGGGTCGGCAAAGGTTTGCCGCGACGATAGCCAGCATGATCATCCGGCGATTCCGGCGGGACTAAGCGAGATGCTCGATCGCAGCCTCAACCTCTATATCCGTACCGAGCGTTTGGACGAAATGATGCATCGAAGCATTCATTAGGGCCCACAGAGTGGCGAAAACGACAGCGGGCGCGCCAATCGGCACGCCCGTTTTACGTTTCCCGGTAGTGAGGCCGGATTATTCCAAGCCGAGATTGGCAAACCGCTTGTTAAATTTAGCGACCTGACCGGCGCTATCGACCAGCCGATGCTGCCCCGTCCAAGCCGGATGGGTCTTCGGATCGATGTCGAGGCGAAGCGTGTCGCCCTCCGATCCCCAGGTCGAGCGGGTCACGAAAGTGGTGCCATCCGTCATCTGGACGGTGATTTCATGGTAGTCTGGGTGTATGTCTTTTTTCATCTCAAAGCCTTTGAAAGCGCGGCGTGGGTTATAACCAAGCTACACGCCGCCCGCAAGCAGTTCCTGCGCGCCCATAATCGTGGGGGTAAAGAAGGGGGCTGGTCCCTTGTTGTGACGGCCTGTCGCTGATAAAGGACGTTCCGGCTCGATTTCAGAGTTGCAACCACCAGGCCGGAATCTCCGGAAATGTCCGACAACGAAATAGGCACGCCGCCGCGCCGCGATATTCGCCTTTTGAGGCGGTTGGGGGTCTTTTTGCGGCCCTATCGCGGGCAAATTCTGGCCGCGCTTGTGGCCCTGACGGTCGCCGCGGGGACCGTGCTCGCCGTCGGCTGGGGTATACGCCTACTGGTCGATGACGGATTTTCCGCCGGCAACACCGAACTACTCAATGATGCGCTGCTGGTCCTGTTGGTCTTCATCATCTTTCTCGCCGGCGCGACCTATGCCCGGTTTTTTCTCGTCTCATGGATCGGCGAGCGGGTCGTTGCCGATATTCGCAAAGCGGTTTTCGACCATGTGCTGACCCTCAGCCCTGGTTTCTATGAGACCACCCGGGTGGCGGAGGTCATGTCGCGGCTCACCACCGACACCACCTTGCTGCAAACCGTTGTCGGCACATCGGCCTCCATGGCCCTGCGCAATCTGCTGCTCTTCCTGGGCGGTTCGGCTCTATTGGTGATCACCAGCCCGCGGCTGAGTGGGCTCGCGGTCTTGGTGGTGCCGTTGGTCCTGGTGCCGATTATCGTTTTTGGCCGGCGCGTCCGCCGGCTCAGCCGCGAAAGCCAGGATCGGGTGGCCGATGTCGGCGCCTATGTGGATGAAAGCATCGCTCATATCCGCACCGTTCAGGCCTTTGTTCACGAGCCGGTCGACCGGCTGCGGTTCGCCGGTCGGGTCGAAGAGGCGTTCGCAGTCTCGGTGCGGCGCATCAGCGCGCGCGCGTTCCTGACCGCGGTGGTGATCATGCTGGTCTTCGGCGCGGTTGGGATCATCCTGTGGTATGGCGGCCACGATGTCATTACCGGGGCTCTCAGCGCTGGCGAGCTCACGGCCTTTATTTTTTATGCCGTCGTGGTTGCCGGTTCGATGGGGGCGATTTCCGAAGTTATTGGCGATCTGCAACGCGCCGCTGGGGCCACCGAGCGGCTGTTCGAGCTGCTGGAGATGACCAGCGATATTACGGTGCCGGCGCACCCGACCCCCTTGCCGTCGCCGGTTGAAGGCCGGGTTGGTTTGCACAATGTGTCGTTCAGCTATCCCTCGCGACCTGATCGGCTGGCGCTGGATAACTTCACCCTCGATGTGGCGCCGGGCGAGCGGTTGGCGCTGGTGGGACCCTCGGGCGCCGGTAAGACCACGGTGTTCCAACTACTGCTGCGCTATTACGACCCCCAGAACGGCACCCTGACGCTCGATAACATCAATCTTCGCGATCTAGATCCGGCGGTGCTGCGCGGTCAAATCGGCGTTGTGCCCCAAGAGCCGGTAATATTTTCAGCCGATGCTTGGGAGAATATCCGCTACGGCCGACCCGATGCGTCGGACGATGAGGTGCGGGCGGCGGCCGAAGCGGCGGCGGCAACAGAGTTTCTCGACCGCTTGCCCGACGGTTTTGCCACGTTCCTGGGTGAGAAGGGCGTGCGCCTGTCGGGCGGACAACGCCAGCGCATCGCCATTGCCCGGGCCGTGCTACGCGACCCCAAGGTGCTGCTGCTCGATGAGGCCACCAGTGCGCTCGATGCGGAGAGCGAGCAGCTCGTGCAGGGCGCCCTAGATGGCCTGATGACAGACCGCACGACCATTGTCATCGCCCACCGCCTTGCCACGGTTGTCGCCGCCGACCGTATCACAGTGCTCGATCAAGGTTGTCTGGTGGGCACCGGCACCCATGACGAACTCATTCGTCAGGGCGGGGTCTATGCGCGCTTGGCGGCGCTGCAG
>JABDJY010000059.1 GCA_013003285.1 Alphaproteobacteria bacterium
CGCGTCCGTCGAGGACATTCGTTTTGGTGAGATCAATCTGGCCAGTACAAAGAAAAATAAGTCATTACAAGATTTGCTTGTTCAGACGGTGATTTTGAACAGCCGCGAACGGAGCTTCAAAATCACCGCAATTGATACGGCTTTATCATTTCTCAAGGTCGTTATTGAAAGCAGTCCCGATAATAAGGTTTACAGGCTGGATTTTTCTCTCAACTTCGAGGTCCTAAAAAAGGGCCGTTTTTCAGATAACATTGCGATCAAGACTGATGATCCGCGTTTCCCTGAGATCACCGTACCGGTGTCAGGCGAGATACGCTAGCAACAATCATCCACTTAGGGTGCTAGGTACCAAACCTCCGTCCCTCAGCCTCCACCAACTTAGCCTCCAACGCCGCATGCCGCTTTACCAGCGCTCGGTACCGTGACCGGTGCATGCCCTTGGGTCGCTGGGGGATGAACTCACCACCCAGCATCAAACCATCAAGCTGTTCCCTGATACCGATCATCCTCGCCAGCAACCGGTGCCGCTCATCAACGCGCTGACAGTAGTAAATAAGGCCGGTAGCCGATCCCAATAATCACAATCCAGGTTGGGAAGAACACTGACAAAAACGTCCCTATCGCCCTCATGGTCCAGCCTCCTCAACGTGGGTGCTCAACTTCCTGAGCCAATGACGTCTACATGAGGTCTGGATTGAAGTCCGAAGGGAATATTCTGCGGGATGTATAGGCACCCTTACCATGCCCAACGTAGGGGGAGGCTCCCCGAAACGGACCCCACCCCACCTGGTGCGCCGCCAACCAGTTGGTCTTAAGCACCTAGCAAAACAGCAAATTACGCTGCCGAATCCTTCATGTATTTTGGTAGATCAATGAACTGCGCCTGATCGGCGTTTTCTGCTTCTAATATCGATGCCGTTACATCTTCAAATTTCTGGAATGCACCAAACTCATTATGCAGTAAATCGAACATGTCTTAGATGGTGTAATTGGAATTGGCCATGGCAACTTCTCCGACTGGAACATTTTATTAGTGGACTGATTTTGTCCAATCCAATGTTCGCCGGAGCATGATTAACAAATAGTTTACGCACGCTGCTGCTACGCACATCCCGAGTGGGGGGTAGCGTTGGCATGTTGCCGGCCTGATGGTAATGGCACACAATCAACCCCATTGAAGGAACCCAAATAGGGAAACTCAGCCAAATGGGAGATTTGTGATGGTAATGCTCACGGCGAAACCTGATCAGATCGATATCGATTGTAAACGCACGGCGCTGATCGTCGTCGATATGCAGAACGCATTTGTCTCCAAGGGCGGTATGTTCGATCTGGCCGGGTTTGATATTTCAGGAGCCGCGCCGGTGGTTGAGACGAACCGGCGTTTGCTGGAAAGCGCCCGCCAAGCTGGGGTCAAAGTGATATATCTGCAAATGACCTATGCGCCCGACCTGCGCGATGCGGGCGGGCCGACCTCACCGAACTATCACAAAGAACTCGGGATGATCATGATGCGGGATCGCTCAGAGCTCGCTGGGACGTTGTTGATCGAAGATAGCTGGGACTGGCAGATCGTCGATGCATTGGCACCGAATGAAACAGATATTATCGTCCGCAAGAGCCGCTATAGCGGGTTCGCCGGCACCAATCTTGATCAGATCCTCCGCGCCGAGGACATCCGCCACATCTTCTTTACCGGCGTCGCCACCAACGTCTGCGTCCAGAGCACCGCGCAGGATGCATTCTTCGGCGAGTATTGGCCGATACTTATCGAAGACGCGATGAACCATTCCGGGCCTGACTTCAATCGCGAGTCGGTGTTGTGGAATTTCGAAAACGTGTTCGGTTGGGTGAGCGACAGTGCAAAAGTGACCGACGCGCTTGAGCGCCAAACTAATTAACCTATCGCGACGGACCCACACCGGCAGGCCGCGATCCAACCGTTGATGATCAGCCAAGCCAACCAACGCTAGGTTCTAACTATGACCGCCGCCTTACACATCGCCCATTGCTCTGACATTCATCTCGATGGCGGTGGCTGCACGGGTGACTATTATCGCCACGCCTTCGCGGCGGCGCTGGCTGAGATGCGGACCCACACGCCCGATCTGCTGATGATCGCCGGGGATTTGTTCGATACGAACGACGCCAGCGTCGAGACGATCAATTGGGCAATGGAAATCTTGGGTGAGCAGCCCTGCCCGGTGGTGATGATCCCCGGCAACCATGATTGTATGCAAGGGGATGCGATCTTCGGGCGGCACGATTTCAACGCCATCCCGAATGTCGATCTGCTGGCGTCCGCCGACGGCGAGCTTGTGCGTGTGGAGGCCCTGGACATGACTGTTTGGGGCAAGGGTATGGTGAACCATGTGCAGGATTATCAGCCGCTCGGCGGTTGTCCGCCCCGGCCGATGGACTGCCGCTGGTATCTCGGTTTGGGCCACGGCATGTTCGTGCCCCACGGTGAGCAGACCCACCGCGCCTCACCGATTTATATGCATGAGATAGAGGCCAATCCTTGCGACTATCTGGCCTTGGGCCACCACCACGCGGCAATGGAATTGGTGAGCGAGCGGGCGACGGCGGCCTATAGCGGTTCGCCGACGGATACAATGGGGCGGGGCGCCACCTATGTCATCGCCGACTTGGCAGATGGCGCGGCGCCTTCGGTGAATATTCATACGTTGGGCGGCGTCTAACTATTCCGAGCACCCGCCCGTGATGCTATACCGGTCGCTCAAATTAAAGCCTTTTACGGCATGATGGAGGAAGACCGGTGGTAGCCAACAAACCCAAAATGAATCGGCCGAAAGTTTATCAGTTCAAGCTCGGCGACTTTACCATTACCAATCTACTGGAGGGCTATATCCACCGCGAGGATATGCACCCGGTCACGGGCACCAATGCCACGGCCGACGAGGTGCAGGCCGTCGCCGAGGCCAATCGCCTGCCGTTCCCCAATTTTGAGCATAATTTCGTGCCCTCGCTGGTCGATACCGGCGACAAGCTGATCGCCCTCGATCCCGGTTTCGGCGCGCGCGCCCATGCGCCGACGACGGGCTGGCTCAACGATTTGCTGCCGGAAGCGGGCTATACACTCGATGATGTCGATTATGTCGTTGTCACCCATTGCCATCCGGATCATATCGGCAATTTGACCACGGCCGGTGGCAGTCCGACCTTCCCCAACGCGGAAATCGTATTTGGCCGTACCGAATTCGATTACTGGATGAAGGGCGAGAACATTCCTTCCTTTCGGCCGCCGACCCTGAAAATGTTTCAAGAGACCTGCGTCCCGATGGCGGATAAAGCGCGCTACGTCGAGCCGGGCGACGACATCGTCACCGGCGTCACCGCGGTCAATGCCTTCGGCCATTCGGCCGGGCATATGGCCTATCACATCGAAAGCAACGGCCAAGAGTTGATGATCATGTCCGACACGGTGGCCCATTACGCGGTGTCGCTGTCGCATCCGGACTGGCATTTCGGCATGGACGATAATCCGGAAGCGGCGGTTGTATCGCGCAAGCGGGTGTTGGCGCAAGTCGCCGACGCGAAGATGGCGGCGATTGGGTTTCACATGCCGTTCCCGTCGGTCGGCTATGTGGAACGCCGCGGCGATGGCTTCGCCTGGGTGCCCGCCACGTATCAGATGAATTTGGCCAGGTGAATTTGGAGCGCTGATACCCCGCGCGCAAGAATAAAGC
>JABDJY010000084.1 GCA_013003285.1 Alphaproteobacteria bacterium
TTATGGGCCGCATTTTGGGCAACGGTGGTAAAATAGCGATGCTCGGCCTCTTCACCATTGCGTCCCGCTACAACGACGCGCTCCACATACCCACGCCGGGCCAACGCCGCTCGGCGCAGATCATTAGCCCACAGCCCGAGGGCGATCTGAATTAACAATTGCAGGGCCGAGACAAGATCGGCCGCCAGGCCGGCGAACGCACCGAGGCCGCCCATCACAGCGGCGACCACCAGCAGAACGATCGCGGTGCGCCACATGCCGTGCCAGAATGCCCAGAACGGCCCGAAGATAAACGCCAGCCAATTGAACTTCTCGGCGATGATCACCACATCGCCATCGCTCGCCGACGACCAGGGCAGGGATTGCACACTGTAGGTTCTCACTTGCCGTCTCTCATCTTCAATCGTCCAGCGTCATGCGAAGTTTCAACTCGGTGGTGCCGAATAGTCGCAGATCGGGCACGAAGGTCTCTTTCTTCAGATGGCGCACATCGTGTTTGGTGACCGGCCCGACGAACATCAGCTTATGACTGACGCTATAGCGCGCCTTGTCCAGCCCGAACACCTTCTGCAAGACATAGAATGTCAGATAGTGATTGTCGACGACGGCGCGCACCGGATGGTCTGAATGGCGCACCACGTTGATCAGATCGAGGTTGAACAATTTGTCGCCATTGACCGGCGAGTGCCGGTCGGGCCCGTCGGAGAACACGAAATCATAGGGACGGTCGGGCAGGGATTCGTAACGCACGCCGCGGAAACACTTAAAGAAACCGTCCGCCTTGGGGCTGTGTACAATCTCCACAATATCCGACACCGCGCCGGGCAGACGCTCGCTGGCGATGCGGAACCATTCCGCATCGTCTTCCATCGACGTTACGCGGCCCGGCGAACCGCCATCTTCCGCCGCGTTCTCGCGCAGCGCCTGGGCCAACACTACGGTCGAGATACCGGTGCCGCATTCGAGAATTTCGCGCGGCCGGTGGGTGCGCACCTGATCATAAAGCGTCAAATAATCGGAATAGGACGCGCCGGTCACCGCAGTACCGGCGGCGACCTCGGTCATCAGCGCCCATAATTCCGGCTTGGCCTCTAGCGTGCGGCGGGCCTGACGGCTGCGCTTGGCGACCATGGCATCGACCAGCCGTTTGCGGGCGCGCACAAACGGTCCGTGGCGCGCCGCGGTGACATAGGTCGGCAGCGCGCCGGGCACGCCATCGTCGCGCCGGGTCGCTTGCGGTTGTTCAGTTTCGGACATGGGCGCCCGTCTTTCCAACGGGGGTCACGATCACCGCCGCTACATCGACCCGCCGAGCACGCCTTTCGTCGACGGAACGGCGTCCGCGCGGCGCGGATCGATTTCGATCGCCTGGCGCAAGGAGCGCGCCAAGCCTTTGTAGCAGGACTCGACCATATGGTGATTATTCTCGCCATACAGGGTTTCCACATGCAGCGTGAGGCCAGCCGATTGGACGAACGCCTTGAACCATTCCTGGAACAATTCGGTATCCATATCGCCCAGCTTGGGCCGCGTGAACGGTACCTGCCACACCAAATAGGGCCGGTTCGACGCATCCAACGCCACCCGCGTCAGGGTCTCGTCCATGGGCACCAGCGCATCGCCATAGCGGCGAATGCCGACGCGCTCGCCCAGCGCCTCGCTAATCGCCTCGCCGATGGCATAGCCGCTATCTTCGGTGGTGTGGTGGAAGTCGATGTGCAGATCGCCGGCCGCGCGCACGCGCAAATCAATCAGGCTATGGCGCGACAGCTGCTCGAGCATGTGATCGAGAAACCCGATGCCGGTCTCGACATCGTAGGCGCCCGTGCCGTCAAGATTGACCGTCACGGAAATATCGGTTTCGCGGGTTTGCCGCGTGACAGTGGCCGTGCGACCGTCTTGATCACGGTCCCCGGATACTTCGTGAATGCTCATTTTAAGCTCCTGCAGCGCCTTGTGGGGCAAGCGATGCGGCGCCTACATAGCAGGGACCGCCGCCTATTGCCACCATGACACGTCTGGGGCAAACCTTGACGGCGGCGCGCAAATGACCAAATGGAAGGCGGTGCAGTGGCGCGCCCCGGTGCCGCGGTTTAAGGTCGTTCTAGACCCATCATATTATGGATGAATGAATGTATACGGCGAATGACGCGAATGGATCCGCCCTTTGGCACGGCACCACCATTCTATCGATCCGCAAGGGCGGCGATGTGGTGATCGCCGGCGATGGCCAGGTCAGCCTGGGCAATACGGTGATCAAGGCCACGGCGCGCAAGGTGCGCCCGCTAGCCGACGGCAGCGTGATCGCCGGCTTTGCCGGTGCGACGGCCGATGCGTTCGCCCTGTTCGAGCGCCTGGAAAGCAAGCTCGAACAGCATCCCGGCCAACTGACCCGCGCTTGCGTCGAGATGGCCAAGGATTGGCGCACCGACCGCTATCTGCGCCGCCTCGAGGCCATGATGGCCGTGGCCGACAAGGAAACATCGCTGGTGCTCACCGGCACCGGCGATGTGCTGGAGCCCGATGACGGCATTATCGCCATCGGCTCGGGCGGCAATTATGCCCTGGCGGCGGCGCGCGCGCTGATCGACCAGGACGGGCTCGGCGCCCGCGACATCGCCGAACGCGCCATGGGTATCGCTGCCGATATCTGCGTCTTCACCAACACCAATGTGACGATCGAGAGCCTATGACCAATTTTTCACCACGCGAGATCGTCTCCGAACTCGACCGCTTCATTATCGGCCAGAACGACGCCAAACGGGCAGTCGCGGTGGCGTTGCGCAATCGCTGGCGGCGTCAGCAGCTGCCCGACGATCTACGTGAAGAGGTCTTGCCGAAAAATATTCTGATGATCGGGCCAACCGGCGTCGGCAAAACGGAAATCTCGCGGCGCTTGGCCAAACTAGCCAACGCACCCTTCATCAAGATCGAAGCCACCAAATTCACCGAAGTGGGCTATGTGGGCCGCGACGTGGAATCGATCATCCGCGACCTGGTCGAACAATCCATCATGATGACCCGCGAAGTGCGCCGCAAAGAAGTACGCGTACAGGCCGAAGTCAATGCTGAGCAACGGGTTCTCGACGCTTTGGTCGGCGCCAACGCCAGTGAGGCAACGCGCCAATCGTTCCGCGACAAGCTGCGCCGGGGCGAACTGGACGATAAGGAAATTGAGGTCGAGGTCGCCGACCAGGGCGGCATGCAATTGCCGACCATGGACATACCCGGCATGCCCGGATCGCAGATGGGCATGATCAATTTGAACGACATGCTCGGCAAAGCGTTCGGCCAACGCACGGCACCGCGCCGACTGAAGGTGGTGGAAAGCTACGAAGTGCTGATGGCCGACGAGTCCGACAAATTGCTCGACGAAGACAAGCTGGTCCAGGAAGCGCTTCATTCGGTCGAAAACAACGGCATCGTCTTCCTCGACGAGATCGACAAGATCACCGCGCGCAGCGAGCGCGCCGGCGGCGCCGATGTCAGCCGCGAGGGCGTGCAACGCGATCTGCTGCCTCTGATCGAAGGCACCACCGTCGCTACCAAACATGGCGCGGTGAAGACCGACCATATTCTGTTCATCGCCTCGGGCGCGTTTCATCTGGCCAAACCGTCCGACATGCTGCCTGAATTACAGGGCCGCCTGCCGATCCGCGTCGCGCTCAAGGCGCTGACCCGTGACGATTTCGGCCGCATTTTGCGCGAACCGGAGAACAGCTTGATCCGCCAGTCGGTCGCTCTGCTGAAGACCGAAAATGTGACCCTGAATTTCACCGAGGACGCAATCGAGGCGATCGCCGATCTGAGCGCGGAGATAAATCAGAATGTGGAGAATATCGGCGCCAGGCGGCTGCACACGGTGATCGAGCGCCTGCTGGAAGAAATCAGCTTCACCGCCACCGATCGGGGTGGCGAGACCATCGTCATCGACGCCGAGATGGTCAAGGAGCGGGTCGAAGAGCTGGCCAAGAACGCCGATCTATCGAAGTTCATTCTGTAAAAGGCCGACTTCTCCCCAACCAACCGGCCTAGCTGTTTTCACGCCCTGCCTGGCAGCGTAAAGTGGCGCTAAATCAACGCTTCCACGGGGAGAACTGCCATGCAAATACCGTCAAAAATCGTCGACATCTCGATGCCGCTCGACAACGAAACCGTCTGCGATCCGGAGATCATGCGGCCGAAGATCCAATATGTCAGCCAGCAGGAAAACGCCGAGGCGATGTCCGCCTTCTTCGACGGCATGGAACCGTCCGATCTGCCGAGCGCCGAGGGTTGGGCCTGGGAGGTGATAACGCTGACCACCCATAACGGCACCCATATCGACGCGCCGTGGCACTATCACTCCCACGACAAGGACGGCAATCCGATGCAGACCATCGATGAGTTGCCGCTCGACTGGTTCTTCCGCCCGGGTGTGAAGTTGGACTTCCGCGACCTGCCCGACGGCTATGTGGTTCAGCCTGAAGACGTCGAGGCAGAGCTCAAACGCATCGGCCACGATTTGCAGCCGCTCGACATCGTTTTGGTCAACACCAACGCCAGCCGCTATTACGGCACCGACGAATATTTCGACCGCGGCATCGGCATGGGCAAAGAGGCGACCCTCTATTTGACCCGCGACCATGGGGTGCGGGTCACCGGCATCGACGCCTGGGGTTGGGATGCACCGTTCAAATTCGCCAAGGAGCAATACGCCAAGGACCGCGATGCCAGCAAGGTGTGGCAGGGACATTGGGCCGGTATCGAGCAGCCCTATTGCCACATGGAAAAACTGCTCCACCTGGAAACCCTGCCCGATAAGGGTTTCACCGTCAGCTGCTTCCCATGGAAGATCAAGGCCGCCTCGGCCGGCTTCATCCGCGCCGTCGCCATGTTCGACTAGGGTGTTTAACCCTCTTCCGGCGGGAGAGGGTTATTTAGCGGTCCCGTCTTGCCGCGCCGGGCGAACGCAATTGCGCCAGCAATAACTCCGCATCCTCGCGCGACAGCTCGCCGATGCGTTCGGCCAACTCGTTGGCCAGCGCGGTATGCGCCGGCGACAGGCCGCGCGTATCGACCACGGCGCGGGGATGGGAGAGCGCCGCCAGACGCTTCACCTCTTCGAAATCGTCCCAGATCAGGTTGAAATATTCGCAGACCTGAATCACCAACGCCTCCGAGGGGCGACCGCGGCGGCCGTGCTCGAGCGAAGACAAATAGGCCGGCGACAATTGCAGATCGGCCGCCATCTGCTTCAAGGTGATGTCCCTTGCGGCGCGCAGGCTGCGCACCTTCTCGCCGAACGGCGTCACGCGCGCGGCTCGCGGCGACGCCGCAGCAAAACGTAAAAGGCGCCGCTGCCGCCATGTTCGGGGCGCGCCGTCGCGAAGGCCAGGACATGGGGCCGGCAGATCGATTGGTTGAGCCAATCGGGCAAGCGTCGGCGCAAAATACCGCCCCCCTCGCGCACCGACCCCTTACCGGTGATCACCAGAACCGTGC
>JABDJY010000085.1 GCA_013003285.1 Alphaproteobacteria bacterium
GGTCGGCCCAATCCTGGTTGGAACGTTCGGCGCCGACCAGTTCCACCAACACATCGCCGTCAGGGTCGCAAATAGCCTGGTCCTGGGCGGCGCGCAGCAGCGCGCAATCCTGACCGGCGACGGCCGAGATGGCGTGGTCGGTCGTGCTCTTGCCGGTCGCCGCATAGCTCACCCCGTCGGCCACCAAAGATACAATGGTTACAGCCGGCGGTACCGCGCAGCCGGCGAGCAGGGGCGCGAGCAAAAGCGCCGGAAAAGGGAATCGCATGGGGAAGCTCCAAAGGAAGGAGCCGGGAAATTAACCATTTCGCGCGGTGGTGGAAGGGGAAAAGTCGGGATTCGCACCGCTGCGACAATATGTCGTTGGGATAAGTACGTAGCGCTGCGGCGCGAGTTTAAACTTCGTCTGCACGCCTCAAAGCCTCGCGCTTAAACTCCGCGCTGTAACGTTTTCTCCGGGTCATGTCACACCTCCCAGGGCCACTATCGCCCTATTTCAAGGTGTCCACTAAACATGAGCAAGACCACATTTCGGACGTCGCGGTTCGAAAAGAAAAGCTCCGTTGGATGGATGTGGCGGGTCTGAACTTCTAGTGAGCCACAGGAACTCGAGGAAGGTAATTGCGGGCGCATAAACACCGCGATAGCAGCGGCCAACCCTAAAGGGGGAGAGGAATACCCACCGGAATTTCCCCTGACAGAATGCCCCGAAGGAAGGCGGTACCGTTTTCCGGCTGTATGTAGTGCTGATAGGCCCGCACGGCAAATTGGTTGGGTGCAAACCTCAAATCGAATGAATTGATCTGCCAGTTTGCCTGAAATCCCTCCCCAGGATTGTTGATCAAGACGCGGTTCCTGACAGCTAAAGGCATGGTGGCAAACTGGCTCACATAGGCAATGTACTCATGGGCTGCCAACGGTGGGTCGTTCTTCGAGAGATTGCGGTTTACCATCAAATGGGCGACCTCATGAACCACGATGCTACGGTGCAGGTCTCGATCCATCGGCTCGCCGTACATACCCGCCTCTGCCGCGGCGCGGCGCGCGGCATCGAAATTCAAAACGTAGATCCATTCGCTCTGGCCGTCGAAATACCCGTATGCATTGAGTGAGTCGTCCGCAAGCTCGGACACCATGCTGATATTGATCCGCCCGTCAGTATTAATGCCGCTAGCCGTCAGAAAGGCCTTGGCTTCGATTGCGCCGGCGCAGGCCGCTTCGCGATCCCGCGGCTGGAGAGAATCGATTTCGACCATGGGATCAGAGCAATGTCGACCATCGGCACTGCTCGTGAAGTTATTCACCGTCTGCGGCCAAGCCGGCGTGGCGGCAAAAATGAGGATTACCGACAGCAATACCATGAGGCTGCGCGCGGCATGCCAATGGAGGTTAATATGAGGTCGAGTCCTATCGGCGAGAGTGTGCCAGTATTGCAGGCGGCCTGCGGACGAAATAATTGCGGGTTTGCCCCGCGCAATTTGGGTTAAGCTAGTATCTGATGCATTAGCGTTCGCATGAGCGACGGCGAATTGTGAGTTGGTGGCGCGGCTCATTTCGGGTCTCCTCATGTGTAGGGCGATGAGGAGAGGCTAGAAGCACCGGAACGGTGCCGCTTTTGGAAGCCTTTAGCGGGCTTTTGGATTCATTAGTTTTCCTTTGGAAAGGTCCAGTTTCGGTGATTTTCCAGTTTGGTCAGCATTCTCTGGATACGGAGACCGTCGAATTGAAGGCGGGATCGGTGGCGGTCGATCTTGAGCCGCAGACTTTCCTCTTGCTGCAATTTCTTATCGAGAACCGAGACCGTGTTGTTTCCAAGGACGAGATCTTCGAGGCCGTGTGGGAGGGGCGGATCGTGGCAGATTCAACGCTCGGCTTCGCCGTCAATGCTGCCCGGCGGGCGGTGGACGACGACGGTAAGGCCCAGGCGGTGATTCGTACCTTTCCCCGGCGCGGTTTTCGCTTTGTCGCACCTGTGGTTGAAGCGCAGGTCGAAGAAGTGATTGATGAGGCGGGCACAGATAATCCGCTAACCCCTCGGCAAAAAGCCCGGTCTTCGTCCGATGAGCCGCGGGATGGCACAGCAGCCACGAGGCCAGGTGCCGCGAGGCGTTGGCGGATGCCTGCCATTGCGGCTGCGCTCGTCGTCATCATTGCTGCGGGCGGGCTCGCCGGGTGGCAACCTTGGGTTACGAAAGTTGAAGTGGCGAACCCCGAAAAACTGGCGTTCCCGCTGCCAGATAAGCCGTCGATCGCCGTCCTTCCGTTCGAAAACCTGTCCAGCGATGCCAAGCAGGACTATCTCAGCGACGGCATCACGGAGAACATCACCACGGCGCTGTCACGCGTTGCCGACATGTTCGTTATCCCTCGGACAACGACCCGCACTTACAACGGCAAGCCGGTGAAGGTAGCGCAAGTGGCCGAAGAACTCGGTGTCCGCTACGTGCTGGAGGGCAGCGTGCAGCGGTCGGGCGATCAGGTGCGGGTTACGGCAACGCTTATCGATGCGATCAAGGGTCACCAAATATGGACGGAGCGCTACGACCGTGAAGTCAAGGACACATTCGCTTTACAGGATGACATCGCGCTGAATGTCTTAACAGAGCTCGAGGTAAAATTCACCCGAGGAGAGAATGCGCGGGCTATGCGCGGTAATACGCAAAGCCTTGAGGCCTACCAGCAACTCGCAAGAGGACTACGACTTTATCGCCGTTTTACGAAGGACGGTAACGCCGAGGCCCGGCAGTTGTTCGAGGAAGCCGTCGAGTCGGACCCGGAATATGCGCTGGCGTGGTATTTGCTCGGCTGGACCCATCAAGTCTTGGCGGTTAGAGGATGGACCGACGATCCAGCACAGGCGACCGCGCTGGCGTTAGAGTTGACTCACAAGGCCCTGGCCATCGATCCGTCCGGTGGCGCGCCGTACATGCTCCTGGCAGATATTTCTGCGCGGGAAGGGCGGTACGATGAGGCGATCACTTATAGCGAGAAGGCCGTCGCCCTCTTACCAAGCAATGCCATTGCCGTGGCGGCCTTGGGGCGGATTCTAATTTTTGCTGGACGGCCGGAAGAAGCACTCGCGCCGATGCAGATCGTCAAGCGCTTCAATCCTATTACACCCCCCAACCTCTCGCGTACGGAGGGTCTCGCCTACCACTCGTTGGGTCGATACGACGAGGCAATCACGGCGCTTGAGCGCGCCCGCGCGCGCAATCCCAAAGGGGTGCAACCCCTTGCCTTTCTCGCGCTGACTTACGCCGACTTGGGCCGGATGGAGGAAGCTCGCGCCATGGCCCAGAAGGTCCTCGAGGTGAGCCCCGGTTTCAAAGTGAAGGGATTTGTGAATATCCTGACCTTTAAGGACCGCACCAAGACCGAGCGCGTCCGCGCCACCTTGCTCCGGCTCGGGCTGCCGGAGTGAAGCTCAAGTAAGCGGCATGTCTGTTCTTGATGCGTGGGCGGCTCCCCTCCAACGGCATCGCAATGTGCGGAATTGCGATAGCGGTTGGCCGACAGCCAGACCAATATTAGCTTTTGCGGAATGTCTGGAATTGGCTAAAAGCTGCCGTCAGATGGAGTGTTCTGTCACGATCGCTCTTACCCCAAAATCGGACATTGTCACCTGACCGTCAGCGCGGGGCTCGGGTATTGGTCCACGGCCTCGCCGTTGCCGATCCGGTCCCTGAAATCAAATCCCCGTCGCAAACCGCGTCATCACCACCATGATGAGCACCTGCATGACGCCCTGCGAGGCGACGACGCGCACATAGCGGCGCATCAGGCGGGCGATTTTTTCGCCGTCGGGGGTCGGTTTGTGCATCTCCAGATAGACCCGGATATTGGTCGGCAGCAGTATGGCCAGGCCCTGCACGCCCATGATGGTGGTGATCACCAGGGCGGCGACGAACCACCACAGTTCGGGGAATTCCAGATCGAGGAAGCCGAGCTCGACGGCGAGGAACCAGCCCGCCGTGGGCGCGATCACCGACACCGTGGTCATGATGAAGATCATCTTCGGCATCAGCCGGCTGATGATGGCGCGGCGCGCCGAGATATCCACCCGCCGGATGATCGGCCCCATGACGAAGCCCATGAACAGATCGATGCCGGTCCATAACAGCCCGGCGACCACATGGACGAAGTTCAGGAACCACAGATCGCGGCTGACAATGGCCCACACCATGATGGCCAGCGCCAGGGCGCACCAGATGAGGTTGCGCCACTGGATGCGGGCCGTGGGATCGATCGTGGGATCGACCGTGGGATCGGCGGTGGCCGAGGCGGTGGGGGCGTTGTCCGAGGTCGCGCTGGTCATGGTGCGAATCCTAGACGCCGAGCGGCGCGCGACGCAAGAACCGTGTGCCTTGGCGTTCTGCCGGGGGACCGATAGATTGCCGATAGATTATCGGCGCGGGGAGACCATAGATGGACGATATTGTTGGCGCTTTAGTGCCCCATGGGCGGTTTCAGGTCGATGGGGCGGGTGATGCCACAGGCCCGCTGGCCGGGCTGACCTTTGCGGCGAAGGACATCATCGATGTGGCCGGTCATGTCACCGGCTGCGGCAATCCCGATTGGCTACGCACCCACGAACCGGCGACCCAGACCGCGCCGTGTATCCAACGGTTGCTCGACGCCGGCGCCACCCTGGTGGGCAAGACCGTCACCGAAGAATTGGCGACCGGCCTGACCGGCGAGAACGTCCATTACGGCACGCCGGTCAACGTCAACGCGCCGGGCCGGGTGGCCGGCGGCTCGTCCTCGGGTTCGGCGGCGGCGGTGGCGGCGGGGCTGGTCGATTTCGCCCTGGGTTCGGACACTGGCGGATCGGTGCGCTCGCCGGCCAGCTTCTGTGGCCTCTATGGCATTAGGCCAACCCATGGCCGGGTCAGCCTGGACGCGGTGATGAAGCTGGCGGCAAGCTTCGACACCATCGGCTGGTTCACCCGCACGCCGGAATTGCTGCGTGATGTGGGGGCGGCGCTGTTCGATGAGCCCCAGTCGCCGCCGGCGCCGGGCCGCCTGCTGATCGCCGGCGATGTCATGAACATCGTCGACGCGCCCACCCGCGATGCGCTGATGGGGGCGGTCGACAAGGTCGCCGGATTGCTCGGCGCGCCCGAGGCGGTGCGGGTGTCCAATCTCGAGGGATTGCCGGGCCTCGATAGCTGGGTCGGCGTGACGCGGGCGATTTGGGGCGGCGAATCCTGGGCCGAGCATGGCGAATGGATTGAGGCGGTGAAGCCGACCTTCGGTTCCGGCGTCGCCGCGCGCTTCGCGGCGCGCGCGCGGGTTACCGCCGACGAGCTGGCCGTGGCGCGGCTGCAGCGCGAGGTGGTGGCCGCTCATCTTGGCGAACTCCTGGCCGGCGGTAATGTGCTGGCGCTGCCATCGGCGCCGGGCATCGCACCGCTACGGGGCGGCAGCGACGCGCAGATCGACCCCTTCCGCGAGCGTAACGAGCCCATCGGCTGCAGCTCCGGCCTGGCCCGGTTGCCCCATATCAGCCTGCCGCTAACGACCCTGGACGGATGCCCGCTGGCGCTGGGGTTGGCGGCGGCGCCGGGCAATGACGAGATGCTGTTGGATATCGCCGTCGCGCTGGCCGAGGCCGGCGTCGCGCCCTATGTCCCTGTTCCAGAGGAAACAAACCATGAGTGATCTGTTTGGCCAGGAAGTCTCAGGCTTTCTCGACGATGAGCGTCATCCCGTCGCGGGTGCGGCGGCGGGGCCGCTCAAGGGGCTCACCTTCGCCGTCAAAGACATTATCGATGTCGCCGGCCATGTGACCGGCGGCGGCAACGCGGATTGGCGACGCACCCATGAACCGGCGGCGAACAACGCGCCGGCGGTGCAGGTGCTGCTCGATGCCGGGGCGACCCTGGCGGGCAAGACCATCACCGAAGAATTCGCCTATGGCATGATCGGCGAAAATTTTCACTACGGCACGCCGCGCAATGGCGCCGCACCTGGCCACATCCCCGGCGGTTCGTCCTCGGGCTCGGCGTCGGTGGTGTCGGCGGGCGAGGTGGATTTCGCGCTGGGCACCGATACCGGTGGCTCGGTGCGGGTGCCGGCCTCGTTTTGCGGGCTCTACGGTCTGCGACCGAGCCATGGCAGAGTGCCGCTGGCCGGTATCCTGCCGTTGGCGCCGAGCCTCGATACCTGCGGCTGGTTCGCCCGCGATGCCGACATTATGCGGCGGGTTGGCGAGGTGATGCTCGACTGGCAGACGCCGCCGGCAAGCGGCCGGTTTCTGGTGGCGCGCGATGCCTTTGGCGTGGCCGGGGACGCGGTGCGCGCGGCCCTATCGCCGGCCTTGGCGCGCGCGGGTGACATCCTCGGCGCGCCGGCGGAAATCGATGCCGGCGCCCTCCACGGCATGGCCGATTTGGGCGACTGGGCGAAAGTCATGCAAGTGATCCGCGGGTCAGAGGCCGCGGCGTCTCATCTGTCGTGGATCACCGCCACCGACCCGGTCATGGGGCCAGGCTTCCGCGACCGGTTCGAGGCCGGCGGCCGCTATACGCGCGAAGAGATCGGCGCGGCGACCGCGACCCGCGCGCGCATCGAAGGCCATCTCGATGCGATGCTGGCCGATGGTGCCATCCTGGCGGTGCCGGCCGCACCCGCGCCACCGCCACCGGTGCGCAGTCCCGAGAGCGTCTATGACGATTTGCGGATGAAAAACGAGATGTATAATTCCATGGCGCCGCTGGCCCGCCTGCCGCAGATCAGCCTGCCTTTGGGGCAGGTGGATGGGCTGCCCATCGGGCTTGGCTTGGTCGCCGCCCACGGTAATGACGAATTGCTGCTCGACATCGCCGTCGCCATGGGAGCCTAGCCATGGCCGATAACACGGAATTTGAGAAGGTCACGATCGTCGATCACCCTCTGGTCGCGCACAAGATCACCGAGCTGCGAGATCCGGTGACCCAGGCCGAACGTTTTCGCGGTCTGGTACACGATATCAGTACCGTGCTCGCCCTCGAGGCAACGCGCGATCTGCCGGTGAAACCGCGAAATATCGAAACCCCCTTAGGCGTCGCAGAAGGCGCTGTGGTTGTAGTGCCTTTGGTGGTCGTGCCGATCTTACGGGCGGGATTGGGCATGGCCGATGCTGTGTGCGATGTCCTGCCCGATGCGCTGGAGGCCTTCATCGGCATGTACCGCGACAGCGATACCCACGAGCCGGTCGAGTATTACGCGAAGGTGCCACAGACCGACAACGGTCAATATATCATTGTCGATCCGATGTTAGCCACCGGCGGCACGGCGACCGCGGCGGCCGATCTGCTCAATCGGCACGGCATTCCCGACGAGAATATTAGGGTCATTTCACTGCTCGCCGCGCCGGAGGGCCTGGCCCGGTTCCGTCAAAGCCATCCGGATATTCCGATTACGCTGGGGGTTCTGGATGATCGCCTCAACGAGCATGATTATATAGTGCCCGGTCTAGGAGATGCCGGTGACCGGTTGTTCGGCGCCGGCTGACAGACCTACCGCCGTTGCGCGGCCCAAGTTGCGCTGCCCAAGTTGCACCGCCCAATCGGCTCCTGTATTTGAGGCGCGTTGACCTTTACCTTTCATCTCCCCTTCAGCGGCGAAAATTCACCATGGCTGACTATAAATCCCTCGACGATATGGACGTGGCGGGCCAGCGCGTTTTGGTGCGCGCCGACCTAAACGTGCCCATGGCCGATGGCCGGGTCACCGACGCCTCGCGGCTCGACCGTCTGGCGCCGACCTTGAACGAGCTGGCCGATCGCGGTGCCCGGGTCGTTGTTCTATCGCATTTCGGCCGCCCGGCCGGCCAGCGCGTGCCCGATCTATCGCTGCAGCCGGTGGCCGCCGCCTTGGCCGATAGTCTCGGCCGGCCCGTTGCCTTCGCGCCCGATTGTATCGGCGACGCGGCCCGGTCGGTGGTCGACGGTCTCGCCGACGGCGATGTTGCGGTTCTCGAAAATCTGCGCTTTCACGCCGGCGAGGAAGGCAATGATCCGGCGTTTGCGGCGGCCCTGGCGGCGCTCGGCGATCTCTACGTCAACGACGCTTTTTCGGCTGCCCACCGTGCCCATGCCTCGACCGCGGCGCTGGCGCATTTGCTGCCTGCGGCCGCCGGCCGCTTCATGCGGGCCGAACTCGACGCCTTGGCCGCGGCGCTAACCGGCCCGGCCCGGCCGTTGGTTGCCATCGTCGGCGGCGCCAAGATTTCGACCAAGATCGATCTGCTGGGTAATCTGTCGAGCAAGGTCGACGCCCTGATCATCGGCGGCGGCATGGCGAACACCTTCCTGAACGCCCGGGGGATCGCTGTCGGCAAGTCTTTGTGCGAGCACGATATGGCGGGAACGGCGCGTGATATCATGGCGGCGGCGGACGCGGCGGGCTGTGACATTATTTTACCGAGCGATGGGGTGGTCGCCCCGGCCTTCGCCGCCGGCAGCCCGGATACCATTGTCGCCATCGATGCGGTGCCGGCCGACCAGATGATTTTGGACGTGGGACCACAGACCGTGGCGCAATTGTCCGATGTTCTGCGTGGCGCCAAGACCCTGGTGTGGAACGGCCCGCTGGGGGCTTTTGAAATTCCGCCCTTCGATAAGGGCACTGTGGCGCTGGCCCAGGTCGCGGCCGAACTGACCGACAGCGGAACCCTCACCTCGATCGCCGGTGGCGGCGATACGGTGGCGGCCCTCAATCACGCCGGGGTCGGCGATCGTTTCAGCTACGTCTCGGGCGCTGGCGGCGCCTTCCTGGAATGGCTCGAAGGTAAGACCTTACCGGGGGTCGCCGCGCTCGCTGGCTAAGCGACCGAGCGCTGACGCGGAACCGGGTGCGACGTGACGCGCGGCAGGGTTTCCAATTGGCGCAGCAGGTCTTGATAGCTTGGATTGCGGCGCCAGCGGTTGAGTATCAGTTTTGCGGAATCGACCTCGACCTGATCGTAGAAGGTGGTCGCGAAAGCGCATTCGTTGATGTTGTTCTCGTCCAGACCGACCCGCGCCTTGCGCGTCAGGGTTAGTACTTCGCGAAACACTTCCGGCGACAGGTCCATGGACCGGCAGACGATGGCGAGGCCTTCACCGCCGGGCTCGTATAGAAGCCGCTGCAAAAGTTTCCGGCGCAGCCCGGTCTGGTGTTCGATCACGCGCTCGAACAAAGTGATTTCACTTTCGCGCAACAGGCGGACGATGAGATCGCCATCGGGGTCGCGGCCTTCGGTCAGATGCTTGGCGACCCTGTCGGTGGCTGAGAGCGCCGGGTCTTCGCGGTCCTGCCCGTCGATAACCGTGTTCACGACGCCTTCCATGGCCGCATCGATTTCGGTTGGATCCACGTCGAAGTGTTCGACGATATGGGTGCGCAGGGCCGCCGACACCCACCAGCACATCTTCTCGGCCAGATCGGCAGGCAAGTCGCTGCGGTGCACCAGCGGTTTCTGCAAGCTGTCGATCCGTCGCGATTGCTCGACCAGATGGGCCATGGTGTCACGGGCGATTTCGGCGTTGTGATTATCCAGGAGCCGCTTGATCACCGTTTCTTCACCGGTCTCGACCAGGGTCGCGCTCACCGTACTGCTCACTTCATCGCGCATGGATACGGCGAGTTGGTGTTCAAGCGTGCGGTGATGAATGATGGCGACCAAGTCCTGATCGCGCAAAACGCGGCTGTGGAGTAGGATCGGGTAGGCGACCTCGCTCTGGTCGTTGGCCAATGCGATGACCAGATCATGGGGCGCTTCGGCTTGGTTGGAGAGCTGGATGGCGAGATGTTTTCGCACGCTGACTTCCACGTCCTGCACGAGTTGGCGCAGAATGTCTGAGATGATCGACTGTTCGGCGTCGTTCAGGGTGCCGGTGCCTTCAAAAAACAAACCGCCAATAACGTCCGCCAGTTTGGTGCGGCTTTCCACAGACTTGTCGCGCGCCAGACGCATTAGCGTCTCGACGTCTATTTTACCCTGCTGGTCGATCACTAATTCCACGCCCTTATTCCGATCGGTAACCACACACTATTGCGTTCGGAGGCATTTTAGCCGTTATCGATTTACCAATCGGTAAATGGCGCGGACTGCCGGTGCTTAGTATTTTATTAAAATTTGGCCGGTAAGTTGACTGGTCTCGGTGACTATTTTGGAATCCCATGAACGTCTCAAATACCACCAACACCCTGCAGTCCCTGCTCCGACAGCTTGAGACCGCCGGTCCGGCTTCTGTCGCAAAGGCAAAAAGCCAGGAAATTCAAAAGGTTGAAGCGAGTCCCCCACAGGTGACACCGCCCGGTCAGGGCGTGCTCAACCCCAACTCGCCGCGTGGAACCTACCTAAATATCGTCGTTTAGCGTCTTACGGCTTGGCAAAGGCCAGGCCGGCGGGCCAAAGTTGGGCCATGACCGATAACGATTCGAGCTCTGCCGCCGGCCCGGTCCATCGCGCTATTCCCGAAGGGGACAACCGCGAACGGCTGTTGTGCCGCGATTGCGGCTTTATCCACTATCAAAATCCGGTTGTCGTCGTTGGCGCCGTGGTCACCTGGAACGAAAGCGGTGCGCCCGCCGATGAGCGTTTCCTGCTGTGCCGGCGCGCGATCGAACCGCGGACAGGCTTTTGGACCCTGCCGGCGGGTTATCTCGAACTACAGGAAACCACCGAGGCTGGCGCCATTCGAGAAACCTGGGAAGAGGCGCAGGCGCACATCTCGATTGACCGTCTGCTGGCGGTTTATAATGTGCCGCGACTGTCGCAGGTACAGACCATTTATCAGGCGACATTATTGGCACCGGAATTTGGGCCGGGCGAAGAATCCCTCGAAGTTGAGTTGTTTGCCTGGGAGAATATTCCGTGGGACGAGATTGCTTTTCCCACCGTGCGCTGGGCGCTGCATCAGCATCGCTCGGTGATGGGAAGAACCGACTTCGCCCCATTTGGCAATCCCACCGCCGAGAGCGCGGATTACTTTTGATCAGTCGTCGGCTGCTGGGGCTGCGGCGGCTTCGGCGGCCTCTTTCTGCTGGCGCAGGATCAGCGGCGTCTGCGATCCGGCGAACACGAGCGTCAAGGGCAGCACACCAAACAGCTTGAAGGCAGCCCAGAAGTCGGTCGAGAAATTGCGCCAGACCACTTCGTTGAGGATGGCGAGGAAAATGAAGAACAGTCCCCACCGCAAGGTCAGGGTCCGCCAGCCTTCATCATTGAGCTGAAACGCCGAACCGAAGAGCGGCTTCAGCAACAGGCGTTTGAAGGCCAACCCGCCCAACAGGATAATGGCGAACAGGCTATTGACTAGGGTGGGTTTGATTTTGATGAAGGTCTCGTCGGCCAGATAAAGCGTCAGGCCGCCGAAGACGACAACGAAGAAGCCGCTGACCAGGGGCATCACCGGCAGCCGGCGTTCCAAGAGCCAGCCGGCGAGAAGCGCGATCACGGTGACTATCATGAAGGCGCCGGTGGCTTCGAACAGGCCTTGCTGCGACGTTTCCGCGACGCCGGTCGAAGACCAGAGATGGCGCAATTCGGGCAAACCACCGCGGCCGTTGGTGACAAAGAAAACGACCAGTGGCCCGGCTTCGATGATCAGTTTCAACCAAGGTTTCATGGCCGCGACCCTAAGCTGAATTTATGACGAGGGAAAGGCATGGGGGTCGGCTAGCTCGGCAGGCCAAGCAGGCTGTTGGCGAAATCCTGCGCGGTAAAGGGGCGCAGATCATCGGCGCCTTCGCCCACCCCGATGGCGTAGATCGGTAGGCCGAAACGGTCGGCCAGCGCGACGATCACGCCGCCGCGCGCCGATCCGTCGAGCTTGGTGACCACCAATCCGCTGACATCGACGAGCTCCCTGAAGGTCTCAACTTGCGCATGGGCGTTCTGGCCGATGGTGGCGTCGAGCACCAACAACACTTCGTGAGGCACGCTGGCGTCGATCTTGCGCAGAACCCGGATGACCTTCTCCAACTCGGCCATCAGGTCGGCCTTGTTGTGGAGCCGGCCGGCGGTGTCGATGAGCAGAACATCGATATGCTGTGCGCGCGCTTGCTCCAGGGCGTCGAAGGCAACGGCCGCCGGATCGGTCCCGATGTCTTGCGCGATGACGCTCGCGCCGGTGCGTTCGCCCCATAATTTCAACTGGTCGATTGCCGCGGCGCGAAACGTGTCGCCCGCCGCCAGCATGACCGATTTGCCCTCCTCGCGTAGCCGCTGGGCCAGCTTGCCGATGGTGGTGGTCTTGCCGCTGCCATTGACGCCGACCACCAGGATCACCTGCGGCCCGGCTTCGGGCCGTACCATGGCCTCGAAAGGACGGGCCACCGGCTCCAGGATCGCAGCGATATCGCTGGCCAGCGCGGCACGAACCTCGGTCTCGGCGACGTCGGCGGGGAAGCGGCGGCCGGAAATCTGCTCGGTGAGTCGCAGGGCCGTCTCGACCCCCAGATCGGCGGTTATCAGCAGATCTTCCAGATCGCCCAGGGTCGTGCTGTCGAGCTTGCGCTCGGAGAATATGCTGCCGATGCCATCGGCCAGCCGGCTCGATGATTTGCCCAGGCCGGCGCGCAGCCGTCCCAACCAACCGCCTGATTTCTCGCTCATGCGGCCGAGCGCTGGGTAAGGGCGCCGACCAGCTTGTCGCCGTCTCGGCCCGTAATTTGAACCGGCAGCGCTGGACCGGGCACGGCGCCATCGACCAGGACGGGCGCGAAATACTCGGTGCGGCCAAAGCCGTCGCGTTCGATCAGGACGCTGCGAAGCGCGCCGATCTCGCTATCGAGATGGCGGCCGAGAGCGCTATGTCCGGCGGCACGCAGACGGGCCGCACGATCCTTACTTTCCTGGCGCGCCACCTGGGGCATGCGCGCCGCCGGCGTTTCCGGCCGCGGGCTATAGGGGAAAACATGCAAATAGGTCAGTTCGCACTCTTCCACCAACTTCATCGTATTGGCGAACATGGCCTCGGTCTCGGTGGGAAATCCGGTGATGAAGTCGGCGCCGAAAATCGCATCCGGGCGTAGTTGGCGGACGGTTTCGGCGAAGGCGATTGCCTGCTCGCGGCTGTGACGCCGCTTCATGCGCTTGAGGATTAGATTATCGCCGGCCTGCAAACTCAAATGCAGATGCGGCATCAAGCGGGGCTCCTCGGCGATCAGGCGCAGCAGATCCGCGTCGATTTCGGCCGGGTCCAACGAGCTTAGACGCAGGCGGCTCAGCTCTGGCACCGCGGCGAGAACCCGGCGGATCATCTGACCCAAGGTCGGTTGGCCCGGCAGGTCCGGCCCGTAGGAGGTGATGTCGACGCCGCTCAAGACGATCTCGTGGAAGCCGCCGGCGACGAGGGTTTCCACCTGGCGTGCGATCTCACCGATCGGCACGCTGCGCGAATTACCGCGGCCGTAGGGGATGACGCAAAAGGTGCAGCGATGATCGCAGCCATTTTGCACCTGAATGAAGGCGCGCGCGCGCCCGTCGAAACCTTCGATGAGATGGTTCGCCGTTTCCCGCGCGGTCATGATGTCGTTGACGCGGACCGGTTCGGTGTTGTCGGGCTCGAACGACCGGCGTTCCAGCTTTTCGGCATTGCCCAGGACCCGGTCGACCTCTGGCATGGCGGCGTAAGCGTCCGGTGAAATTTGCGCCGCGCAGCCGGTGACGATGATCTGGGCGTCGGGGCGTTTGCGCCGCGTGCGGCGGATTGCCTGGCGGGCCTGGCGTTCCGCCTCGGCGGTCACGGCGCAGGTGTTGACGATGATGGTGTCGGCCAGTCCGCTCGCGCGCGCATGTTCGCGCATGACCTCGGATTCGTAGCTGTTCAGCCGGCAACCGAAGGTGATGATTTCAGGATCGGACATATCAGGCCGCGGTCCTTGCTGCGGCGATCAGGGCATCGTCGAAGGTCCCGGAGAAACTGATGGCGGTGGGTCCGGTCATGGCGACATGGCCATTGTCCAACCATTCAATATCGAGAGTGCCGCCATCGAGCCGCACTTGGACCTGGCGCGCCGTCAAGCCGCGCCGGTGGGCGGCGACCGCGGCGGCGCAGGCGCCGGTGCCGCAAGCCAGGGTCAGACCGGCCCCGCGCTCCCACACGCGCAGGCGCAAGGCACCGCGATCGATGATCTGCGCGACGCCAATATTGGCGCGCTCGGGGAAAAGCGGGTCATGCTCGAGCTTCGGTCCGAGCTCTTCGAGGGGGATTGCGTCGGCATCGTCGGTAAAGAACACCGCATGGGGATTGCCCACATTCACCGCGACGGGATCGCTCAGGGGTCCCAAGGCAAGCGGTAGATGGTCGGTGTCGCAATCCTCGGCCAGCGGGATGTCCTGCCAGGCGTCGCGCGCCGGCCCCATATCGACGGTGTAGCGCTGCGTGTCGCGATCGGCAGGTCGGGCCCGCAGCAGGCCGGCGCCGGTCTCGATGGTGATTTCGTCTACCGCGCCTTCTTCGGCCAACAGCCGGGCGACGCAGCGGGTCGCATTGCCGCAGGCCGACACTTCACCGCCATCGGCATTGCGGATGCGCATGAACGCGTTGGCGCCCGGGTCCTGCGGCGGCTCGACAATGATCAGCTGGTCGAACCCGACGCCCGTATGACGGTCGGCCAGGGCGCACGTACCCGCCACCGTTACGCTGAACGGGTGCTGACGCGCGTCGATAACAACGAAATCGTTGCCCAGGCCGTGCATCTTTATGAAATCTCGGGTCGCCATGACCGCGATATAGGACTGCCGGGTACCGCGCGTCCAGCCAAAAGACCGGCACGCGGCACTCAACAAAACCAGACGGGGCTATTTGCGGGTGAGCGACTTCACCAGCTGGACCACCTGCCGGCGTACGCGCGTATCGTCGATCTGCTTAAACGCTTGGTTTAAGTCGAGGACTTGGCGCGCACTGCGGCCATCTTGCGGTATGCCCAGGGACACATCGCTGCTCTTGCCCCGTTTCTTACCTTCCAGCCCTTCGAAGAAGTAGCCGGGTGCGACTTCCAGCACGTTGCAGAGCTGCCACATCTTGCTGGCGCTAATCCGGTTGGCACCGCTTTCGTACTTTTGTATCTGTTGGAAACTGATATTCAGCTGACGTGCTAGTTCTTTTTGAGGTAGACCGCGTAATTCGCGCCGGGCGCGCATTTGGCGTCCGACATGGGTATCGACGGGATGTGGCACTGTGGAGAACCCTTCTTGCTTTTGCCGCAATGCAGACCAATGGGACAGCCTGCGGGCGTATGATTAGTCTGGTGTCAGACCGTTGATCGTTCGGCGCTTCTCGCCATCCGGTTCGGGAAACTTCTTGCTCAACGATCTGTCTGCATCTAGTTAGGTGTTATCTTGCAGACTGCAGTTCAAGATGTTGGCACCGAAAGCCGGGCGCTTCTGCTAGGACAGCTTGTGTCACAACCTCAACGGGTGTGCAAGGTGTCGGATGGGCGGATAAGTGAAAAAAATAATAGGTAAAAACACGTAGTTATTAATTCTAATAAAATAATTACATTCTAATAACGACGACAAACCCTAGTAAACTAGTAGCATCGCCAAACATACAGGGGCACCGCAAATTTTTGCACTTTAAGATATCGCGGTAAGTATGGATGGCTTATTACCATCGCGACTTGACGTCCGATAGTCCTTTGCCTAGTTTCGCCGTCATTCATTTGCATCGATAATGATGCGGCCCGAGGCGTGAAAGCCGCACGGGTTCGGCCAGTCCGCGAGTTTCGCGCACTGGCTCGTTTCGGTTTGGCGCATCCGTGTTTGCCGGGGCCAATAGATAAGAGGGATAGCGTCGTTGTTTGACACGCTGACAGATCGACTAGGCAAGGTCTTCGACGGGCTGACCCGGCGTGGCGCCTTGAGCGAAGCCGATGTCACGGCTGCCCTGCGCGAAGTGCGGGTCGCCTTGCTCGAGGCCGATGTGGCGCTGCCGGTGGTGCGCGATCTGGTCGCCGCGGTGCAAGAGCGCGCGGTCGGACAGGAGGTGCTGAAGAGCGTCACCCCGGGACAAACCGTTATCAAGATCGTGCACGACCATCTGGTCGAGGTTCTAGGCAGCGAAGCGGTCGAGATCGACCTCAACGCGCCGACCCCGGTGCCGATGATGATCGTCGGCCTGCAAGGCTCGGGCAAGACGACGACGACGGCCAAGCTCGCCAAGCAGTTGGTCGAGAAGCAGGGCAAGAAGGTGTTGATGGCCTCGCTCGACGTCCGCCGCCCCGCTGCACAGGAACAATTGCGGGTTCTCGGCGATCAGGCGCTGATCCCCACTTTGGATATCAAGCTGGGCGAGGCGCCGGTCGATATTGCCCGCCGTGCCATGAAGCAGGGG
>JABDJY010000089.1 GCA_013003285.1 Alphaproteobacteria bacterium
CCCCCTCCCTAACCCTCCCCCTCGCTGGGGGGAGGGTTAGGGAGGGGGGGGTGCCGCGCGAGCGGCACCTGAAGTCTGCAACCACTATAGAAATCGCCATAACCAGATAAAGAAGTTCGATCGCCTAGAACTGGTCTTCGGCCAGCGCCAGCACCGAGGCGCTGCCTTGGGTGATTTCCGGCAACAGGGCGTGGACGCGCGGCATCACATGTTCGGCGTAGAACCGCGCGGTGACGATCTTGGCTTCCAGGAACGAACGGTCGCCGTCATTGGCCGATCTTTTGTGCGCCGCCAGCGCCGAGCGGGCCATCAGCCAGCCACCCACGACGGTGCCGGTCAAATGCAGAAACGGCGTTGCGCCGGCGAATTTGGCGTCGATGTCGTTGTTCTTGGGATCGAGCAACCATTCCGATGCGGTGCGCAGCGCCGTGCGGCCCTCGGCGAGCGACCGCTGAACCGCGGCGCAATCGGCATCCTGGGTGGCGAGCAGGTCGGCGTCCACCTGCGCCATCTCGTCGAGCAGATCGCCCAGGGCGCCGCCGCCATCGCGCAACAACTTACGGCCCAGCAGATCGATGGCTTGAATGCCGTTGGTGCCTTCATAGATCGGTGCGATGCGCGAATCGCGCAAATACTGGGCGGCGCCGGTTTCCTCGATGAAGCCCATGCCGCCGTGCACCTGCACGCCCATCGACGCGATATCGACACCCAGATCGGTGCACCAGGCTTTGACCACCGGGGTCAGCAGATCCATGCGGGCATGGTTGGCGCGGCGCACTTCCGCGTCGCCATGGTGTCGCGAAACATCGAGCGCCGAATTCGTATAATAGGCGATGGCGCGCATGGCCTCGATTTGCGCGCGCATCATCATCAGCATGCGCCGCACATCCGGGTGTTGAATGATCGTCGCCGAGTCACCGCCGCCGCTGACCGGCGCCGATTGCACCCGCGACTTGGCGTATTCGACCGCCTGTTGGTAGGCGCGCTCGCCGATGGAGACGCCCTGCAGGCCGACATTAAGGCGCGCATTATTCATCATGGTGAACATGCAGCGCAGCCCGTCATGCTCGTCGCCGATCAGATAACCGATGGCGCCGTCATTGTCGCCATAGGTCATGACGCAGGTTGGGCTGGCATGGATGCCCAGCTTATGTTCCAGGTTGACCGCCTTCACGTTGTTGCGTTCGCCCAGACTGCCATCGTCATTGACCAGGAATTTCGGCACCAGAAACAGGCTGATCCCCTTCACCCCCGGCGGCGCGTCGGGCAGGCGCGCCAGCACCAGATGGATGATGTTGTCGGTGTAGTCCTGCTCGCCGAAGGTGATGAAGATCTTCTGCCCCTTGAGGCGGTAATGGCCGTCCTCGCGCTCGGCGCGGGTCCGCAGCAGGCTGAGATCGGTGCCGGCCTGCGGTTCGGTCAGGTTCATGGTGCCGGTCCACTCGCCGCTCACCAGTTTGGGCAGAAAAGTGGCCCGTAATTGCGGCGTGGCATGGGCGATCACCGCCTCGATGGCGCCGATGGTCAAGAGCGGGCACAGCGACCAGGCCAGATTGGCCGACTGCCACATTTCCTGTAGCGCCGTGGTCAGGGTCCAGGGCAGTCCCATGCCGCCCTCTTCGGGCGTAAACGGCGTGCCGTTCCAGCCGCCCTCGACGAAGCTGGCATAGGCTTCCTTGAAGCCATCGGGGGTGGTCACCACGCCATCTTCCAGGGTCGATGTTTGCTGGTCGCCGCTTTGGTTCAGCGGCGCCACCATCTCGCCGGTAAAGCGGGCGGATTCGTTCAGGATATGGCCGACCATATCCGGCGTGACATCGGCGAAGGCGGGCAGGCCGTTCAAGCCCTCGAAGTCGCACAGCTCCTCGAAGATGAACCGCATGTCTTTGACGGGGGCGTTATAGTCGGCCATGGAAGCGCTCACTTCGGAAATTGGGGGCGATCACAGGACCTTGCCCGGGTTCATCAACCCCTTCGGGTCGAGGGCCTTCTTTACGGTGCGCATGAGGTCTATTTCAACCGAAGATTTGTAAACCGCCAATTCGCGGACCTTGAGCAGGCCGATGCCGTGCTCGGCGCTGAAACTGCCGCCGAGCTCGCGCACAATGTCGATCACCGCTTCGGTCAGCTCGTCCCAGCGGGCGAGGAATTCGCCGTCGGCGGCGCCGACCGGCTGCTGCAGATTATAGTGCACATTGCCGTCGCCGATATGGCCGAAGGCGACCGGCCGAACCCCGGGGCAGCGCGCTAGGGCCGCCGCATCGGCCCGGCGGATGAATTCCGGCACCTGCGATATGGGCACCGAGATATCGTTCTTGATACTGGCGCCTTCCGGCCCTTGCGCCAGCACCATGGCCTCGCGGATGAACCACATCTGCTGGCGCTGCGCCTCCGATTGGGCGATGGCCGCATCGACCACCAGGCCGTCGTTCAGCGCGGCAGCGAGATAATCTTCCATGGCCTCGCCGAGGCCACTGCCCGATGCGCCGCCCTCGAATTCGATCAGCGCGTACCAGTCATGGCGGTCGGCCAGCGGGTCGACGGTCTCTTGCATATGCTTGAGCGACAGGTCGATGCCGATGCGCGGGATCAGCTCGAAGGTCGACACCGTATCGGCGCTGGCAGTACGGGCGCGGCTGAGCAGTTCGAGCACGCTATCGAGCGCGTTCAGCGCGACAAATGCGGTATGGCGCTCGCGCGGCAGCGGGAACAATTTCAGCACCGCGCCGGTGATGATGCCCAACGTGCCTTCCGCACCGATGAACAGCTGCTTCAGATCGTAGCCGGTATTGTCTTTGCGCAGCGCCGTCAGCCCGTCCCAGATGCGCCCGTCGGGCAGCACCATTTCCAGGCCCAGGGTCAGCTCGCGAGTATTGCCATAGCGCAGCACGGAGGTGCCGCCAGCATTGGTCGAGAGATTGCCGCCGATCTGGCACGAGCCTTCGGCGCCCAGGCTCAGCGGAAACATGCGGTCATTGTCTTCCGCGACCCGCTGGATCTCGGCCAGAACGCAGCCCGCATCGACGGTCATGGTGTAGTTGAACGGATCGACCGCGCGCACTTTATTCATGCGCGCCAGATTGACGATGATCTCGCCGCTGGCGACCCCACCGCCGCACAGGCCCGTATTGCCGCCTTGCGGCACGATCGCCACATTGGCCTTGGCGCAGGCGCGCATCACATGGGAAACCTCCTGCGTGCTGGCCGGTCGTACGATGGCCGGGCTCGCGCCTTCATAGAGGCCACGAGTTTCCTCGAGATAGGGCGCCATGTCCGCGACATCGGTGATGATCCCCGCGGGGCCGACGATTTCGGCCAGCTTATCGAGGAATCCGGCGGGAACGGGCGGCATGGTCTCTTTGGCGGCAATACTCATGGGCCAAGATGTAATCCTTCCGCAAATGGCGGGCAAGCGCGGGCGCCGGATCCGACCTCATCAGCTTGGCGTGGCGGCGCGGCGCAAGCGGTCGTTGATGGCCCGGCCGAGCCCATGATCGGGGATCGGCGCGACGGCGATGGCCGTGAATTGCGGCTGATCGAGGGCCCGCAGCTGAGCGAAAAGATTGGCCGCGGCCTCGGTTAGATCGCCCGAGGGGCTGAGATTTTCCGTCGCCGCGGCGCGGGTCGGCCCCGTCTCGCCGAACGCCAAATAGGCCTCGTTGGGTGCCGCCGATCTTGCGTTGAGGTGCAGCGGTCGGTTGGTCGCGTAGTGGCGGGCCAGCATGCCGGGGGATTTAACGGTTCCGTCCGTATCCGCCGTGGCGTCGGCGACCGTGCCGAATTCCCTAGTCAAATCTTCCAGGGTCACTGCGCCGTGGCGCAACACGCAGATGGTCTCGCCGCTCAAATCGACCACGGTCGATTCCAGGCCGATGGTGCAGGGGCCGTCGTCGATGATGAGGTCGACCTTGTCGCCCAGCGATTGCGCCACATGTTCGGCGCGGGTCGGGCTGACCGCCCCGGACGCATTCGCGCTGGGGGCGGCGATGGGCCCGTCAAAGCCTGAGAGCAGGGCCTGGGCGGTGGGGTGAGCCGGCACCCGCAGGGCGACACTATCGAGGCCGGCGCTGACCAGCAGCGAGAGACCACCATTGGCGCGGCGTGGCAGCACCAGGGTCAGCGGACCAGGCCAATAGCGCGCCGCCAGGGCGCGTGCGCGGTCGTCGAATTCGGCGTAGGCGGCGGCGCTTTCCAAGTCGCGGACATGGACGATCAGCGGGTTGAGCTGCGGGCGGTTCTTCGCCGCAAAAATATTGGCCACGGCCTGATCGTTGCGGGCATCGGCGCCCAGCCCATAGACCGTCTCGGTGGGGAAGGCGACCAGGCCGCCCTGGGCCAGGATCGCCGCCGCTTCGCGGATAGCCGCTGGGTCAGTCTGCACGATTTTCATGAGATCAGGGTGCAGAGAAATACCCTCCCCCCAGCGAGGGGGAGGGTTAGGGAGGGGGGGGATGCCGCGCACGGAACAGCGCTGTGAAAACACGGTTCGCGATGCAACGCGTCGCGTCGAATCGCTTTAGCGCCACTTCCGCGGCGCGCCCCCCCACCCCGGCCCTCCCCCTCAAGGGGGGAGGAGGCAAGGTGATCGAATTGAGGTCAGTACGTGCCGGCATGATCTATCTCGCCTCCTCGATCATCCCGATGAAACGCTCGAACAGATAGTGGGCGTCTTGCGGGCCGGGGGAGGCCTCGGGGTGGTATTGCACCGAGAAGATCGGCCGGTCGGTCGCGCGTAGGCCTTCCAGGCTGTTGTCGAACAGCGAGCGGTGGGTGGCGACGACGTTTTTCGGTAGCGAGTCATCGACCACCACGAAGCCATGGTTCTGGCTGGTGATCTCGACCTTGCCGGTCTGCAAATCCTTGACCGGGTGATTGGCGCCGCGGTGACCGTGATGCATTTTTTCGGTTTTCGCGCCGAGCGCCAGGGCCAGCATCTGGTGGCCGAGGCAGATGCCGAAGGTCGGCACGCCGCTTTCGATCACCTTGCGGATCATCGGCACGGCATATTCGCCGGTCGCCGCAGGGTCGCCGGGGCCGTTCGACAGGAACACCCCGTCGGGTTGGTGGCGCAGTACGTCTTGCGCGCTGGCCGAGGCCGGCACCACGGTGACGCGGCACCCCAGATCGGCCAGGCAGCGCAGGATATTGTGCTTGGCGCCGAAATCGACGGCGACGATGTGATGCTTGGGGTCTTTCGCCGCGCCATAGCCTTCGCCGAGCCGCCATCTGGTCTCGGTCCATTCGTAGGATTGGGTACACGAGACTTCGGCCGCCAGGTCCATGCCTTCGAGCCCGGGCCAGTTTTTGGCGGCAGCTTTCAGCGCGGCGGGGTTAATCGGGTCATCGGGCTGGTGGACGATGGCGCCATTCGGCGCGCCGCCGTCGCGGATGGCGCGGGTCAGCCGTCTGGTATCGACGCCGGTGATGGCGACCAAATTCATCGCGCGCAGCCACTCATCGAGATGTTGGGTCGAGCGCCAGTTCGCCGGGTTGGTGATGTCGGCGCGCAGAATGCAGCCGCGCGCGGCCGGGGTGGTGGTTTCGAAATCTTCGGCGTTAGTGCCGACATTGCCGATATGGGGGAAGGTGAAGGTGATGATCTGGCCGGCATAGGAGGGATCGGTGAGGATCTCCTGGTAGCCGGTGATCGAGGTGTTGAAGCAGACTTCGCCGACCGAGGCGCCAACCGCGCCGACGCCACGCGCCCAAAATACCGTGCCATCGGCGAGAACCAACGCGCCGGTCGCCCATTCGGGCTGTTTCCGGTCGTCGCGCGCGTCAGCGGCCATTCGGATGGGATCCTTGTACAAAAAGAGGGCGGCGAAGGCGCCGCCAGGGATGAATTTTACGGTTGAGGCCCAGTGTCGAGCCACACGCCCCGATTACCGGCGCGCAAATTGCGCGTTGTTTAAGCCAGCAGGTACGAGTCGTCAAGCATTGGTGAAAATAGAAATATTGTTTAAAATCAAATAGTTAGAACATTAATCCCAATTTGCCATCGCATTCCAAATCCGCTACCGTCTGCGTCTTTCCCCCAGACAGATCATCGACATGCTGCGAAACGCCATCCCCGAGGCATTAAGAACCGCGCTTAAGGACCAAGACAAGCGCGCTGTTTCGACCATGCGCCTGATCATGGCGGCCCTGAAGGACCGCGATATTGCCGCGCGCGGCAAGGGCAATACCGAGGGTATTGGCGACGACGAAATTCTGCAGATGCTGCAGACCATGGTGAAACAGCGCCGCGATTCCATCGAGATGTACGAGAAGGGCGGCCGTCTGGAGCTGGCCGAGCAGGAGGCCGAGGAGATCACCATCATCGAACGGTTCCTGCCGCAACAGCTCGGCGACGCGGAAATCGGCACTGCGGTGGACCAGGTGATCGCCGATGTGGGCGCCGGCGGGCTTAAAGATATGGGCAATGTGATGGGTGCGCTGCGCGAGCGTTATGCCGGCCAGATGGATTTCGGCAAGGCGAGCGCCCTGGTCAAGGAAAAGCTCGGCGCCGGTTGACCGCTGCGGGATATAGTTATCCCCGTTCTCTTTGTAATTAGACCGACTTTCCAGTCTTCATTGCAAGGCTGGTGAGGCTAGTATCGCGGCCCAGTGCGACTGACCCGACTCGTAGGTCATGTGGCTAACTGCTACGTATCAACAGCTAAAAGCTAGACATGGCCTTTCCGCCCCAATTCCTCGATCAATTGCGCGACCGTATTGCGGTGTCGGAGGTGATTGCGCCCAAGGTGCGGTTAACCCGCCGGGGCCGGGAATCGACCGGGCTGTGCCCGTTCCACAATGAGAAAACGCCATCCTTCACGGCCAACGACGATAAGGGCTTCTATCATTGCTTCGGCTGCGGCGCCCATGGCGACATCATCAGCTTTGTCATGGAGACGGAGGGACTGAGTTTCCCCGAAGCGGTGGAGAAGCTGGCCGGTGTTGCCGGCTTGGCGGTGCCGCAGGAATCACCGCAGGAACGCGAACGCGCCGCGGAACGTAAAACTCTGCAGCAAGTCATGGAAACGACCTGCGCCTGGTTCGAGAACCAATTGGCGCAACCGGGCGGCCGTGAGGCGCTGGACTATCTGCGCCGGCGTGGTTTCACCGATTCCACCATTGGCGAGTTTCGCCTGGGCTACGCGCCCGATGGAAGGGGCCGGCTGGGCCAAGCCCTGGAGGCGCGCAATGTCACCCGCGAGCAATTGATCGAAGGCGGGCTGGTCAAACGACCCGAGGGTGGCGGCGAACCGCGCGACTATTTCTTCAACCGGGTGGTTTTCCCGATCACCGACCGGCGCGGCCAGGTGATCGCCTTCGGTGGCCGCATCTTAGGTGAGGGGCAACCGAAATATCTCAACTCGCCGGAGACATCCTTATTCCATAAAGGCCGGGTGCTTTATAATTGGGCCATGGCGCGCGAGGCGGCGCGGGCGGCCGACACGATTATCGTCGTCGAGGGCTATACCGATGTGATCGCGCTGGCCCAGGCCGGCCTCCGCCACTGCGTCGCACCACTGGGCACGGCGCTTACCGAAGAGCAGATGCTCGCCCTGTGGCGCATGGTCGATGAGCCGGTTCTTTGTTTCGATGGCGACAATGCCGGCCAGCGCGCCGCCTTCCGCGCCGCCGAACGGGCGCTGCCGCTGTTGCAGCCGGGCAAGTCTTTGCGCTTCGTGACCCTGCCGGCGGGCGAAGACCCCGATAGTCTGGTGAGCGCCCGCGGACGGGACGGTTTCCAGGAACTGCTGACCAAGGCGCGGCCCCTGGTCGATGTGATCTGGGCGTTGGAAACCGGCAGCCAGAAATTTGCCACGCCCGAGCAACGCGCGGCCTTGGAAAAAAAACTCAACGAGCATGTCAGCAAAGTCGCCGATCGCGGGGTGCAATATCACTATCAGCAGCGGATTCGGGAGCATTTGCGCACGCTGTTCCGGCGCGACCAGCCCGCGCGCGGTGGTTTTCGGCCCGGCAACAACAAGGATCGCCGCCTGCCGCCGGCCAATTTAGGCCTGCGCGGCGATCTCGGCGCCCTGCGCGAACGCCAAGAACGAGTATTACTTTCAATAATAATTAACCATAGCGAGTTAGTACATAGCGCAGCCGAGCAGCTTTCGGACATAACGCTGACAAACACGGAACTTGACAGGATATTGCGGGAGATTTTAAACGTCGCAGTCGATAAACCGGACCTTGACAGCAGGGCCTTGCAACGCCATCTCCAACAGTGCGGATATCAAAAGCCATTGGCAGCCGTACTGAACGCTAATATCTATCGGCAAGCGCTGTTTGCCGCGCCCGAAGCTACGGCAGAGGATGCGGCTCGAGCGTTAACCGATATTATTGCGTGGCATCGCGGGCATAGGCTGAAGGTGGATCGTGCGACGGCGAAACAGGATCTTGCAGACGACATGACTTCAGAGAATACCGAACGACATCTGGAAATTGTCCGGGAACAAACGGGAACAGGCGGACTGTAAGGTCTGCGTGGACAGCACCGGCGGCACCGGTGCGTCTGCATATAAGGGGTGACAATGGCGAGTAAGCAGGAAGCAGCGGCGGAAGCCACCGACGATCGGGAAGTAACCCCCGATGGTCCGCTGATGGACAGCTCCGTGCAGGCGGTCAAGAAGATGATCGCCAAAGGCAAAGAGCGCGGTTACATCACTTACGACGAGATCAACGAGACCCTGCCCCAGGAGCAGGTGTCGTCGGAGCAAATCGAAGACATCCTCGCCCAGCTCTCCGAGATGGGAATCAACGTCGTCGAGGGCGAAGAGAAAGAGGAAGGCGAGACGCCAGCCGCTGCCGATGCCGGGACTACCGAGAAGGCAGAAGAGCCTGCCGCGCCGGCCGCGCCGGCGCCGTCTGAGGATATTGGCCGCACCGACGATCCGGTGCGCATGTATTTGCGCGAAATGGGCTCGGTCGAATTGCTGTCGCGCGAGGGCGAGATTGCCATCGCCAAGCGTATCGAGGCCGGCCGCGAAAAGATGATCGGCGCGATTTGCGAATCGCCGCTGACCATCCGCGCCATTATCCAGTGGCGCGACGCGTTGCAGGACGAACGGATTTTGCTACGCGACGTGATCGATCTCGACGCGACCTTTGGCGCCGAGACGCCGACCGTCGACAATAGCGTCAATGGCGGCCCGGGCTCGAACGGCCTGAACGGCCCGAGTGGTCCCAACCGTCCGAACGGCGCCAATGGTGCGGCGAATGGCGCGGCAACCAATGGTGCGGCGGCCAAGACCGCAGACGGCACCGCCACCGAAGGCGAAGACGCCGAGGAAGAGGATGAAGACGACGCAGCGAACCTATCGCTGGCAGCGATGGAAGCGCGTCTGAAGCCCGACGTTCTGAAGAATTTCGACGAGATCAGCAAGACCTACAAGAAGCTGCGCAAGCTGCAGGACCAGCGCCTCGCCGGCATGAAGAAGAAGTCGGACGAGCTGTCCACGGCGCAGAACCGCCGCTACACCAAGCTGCAGGAAGAGCTGGTCGAGCTGATGGATTTGGTGCGGCTCAACAATGCCCGCATCGAAACCCTGGTCGACGAACTGTATGGCCTCAATCGTCGCCTGACCAACTATGAAGGCAAATTGCTGCGTCTCGCGCTCGATGCCGGGGTCAGCCGGGCCGATTTCCTCGAACAATATATGGAAAACGAGCTCGACCCCCGTTGGTTGAGCCGGGTCGGCCGCCTGAAAGGCAAAGGCTGGAACAAGTTCGCCACCGGCAAGCCCGACGAGATCAAGGCCATCCGCAAGGAAATCATGGAGATTTCTACCCGCGTCGGCCTGCCGATCGCCGAGTTCCGCCGCATCGTCGGCACGGTGCAGCAGGGCGAGAAAGAAGCCAGCCGCGCCAAAAAGGAAATGGTCGAGGCCAATCTGCGCCTGGTGATCTCGATCGCCAAGAAGTACACCAACCGCGGCCTGCAATTCCTCGATCTGATCCAGGAAGGCAATATCGGCCTGATGAAGGCGGTCGATAAGTTCGAATATCGCCGCGGTTACAAATTCTCGACCTACGCCACCTGGTGGATTCGCCAGGCGATCACCCGCTCGATCGCCGACCAGGCGCGCACGATCCGTATTCCGGTTCATATGATCGAGACCATCAACAAGCTGGTCCGCACCTCGCGCCAGATGCTCCACGAGATTGGCCGTGAGCCGACCCCCGACGAGCTGGCGGTCAAGCTGCACATGCCGCTGGAGAAAGTGCGTAAGGTCCTGAAGATCGCCAAGGAGCCGATCTCGCTCGAGACCCCGAATGGCGACGAGGAAGATTCCCATCTCGGCGACTTCATCGAGGACAAGAACGCGATCCTGCCCATCGATGCGGCGATCCAGGCCAATCTGCGCGAGACCACGACGCGGGTGTTGGCCACCCTGACGCCGCGTGAAGAACGCGTGCTGCGCATGCGGTTTGGCATCGGCATGAACACTGATCACACGCTGGAGGAAGTCGGTCAGCAATTCTCGGTCACCCGCGAACGTATCCGCCAGATCGAGGCCAAAGCCCTGCGCAAGCTCAAACATCCGTCGCGCTCGCGCAAACTGCGCAGCTTCCTCG
>JABDJY010000104.1 GCA_013003285.1 Alphaproteobacteria bacterium
CCCTGGGCAATCTGACGTTGGAACAAGGGCACAACAGACCCCGTCGATCCGATGACATTGCCAAAGCGCACAGTAACAAACCGCGTCTTGGCTTGTATATGGGATAAAGCCTGACAATAAAGCTCGGCAATCCGCTTGCTCGCGCCCATGACACTGGATGGATTAACCGCCTTGTCGGTAGAAATCATCACCATGGTCTCAACATCATAAGCGATACAAGCATCGGCTACATTGATTGAGCCCTTAATATTGGTCAGACTGCCCTCACAAGGATATTGTTCGACAATCGGCACATGCTTGAGAGCGGCGGCGTGGAATACAAGCTCGGGGTGATAAGCGTCGAACACGGCGGCTATTTGCGGCTGATCGCGCACATCGGCCAAGCGCATGGCGCGCGCCAGGTCCGGGTTGCGATGGCCGATCTCGAGATCGATGGCGTATAAATTATACTCGCTATTATCGGCCAGGATGAGCTGCGCTGGCGCCAGATCGGCGACCTGGCGGGTCAGCTCGCTGCCGATCGTGCCACCGGCCCCGGTGATGAGAACCCGCTTACCGGCGATCAGTTTTTCCATGGCGGGGCGGTCGAGAACCGCTTGCGGACGGCCCAGTAGATCTTCGACATCGACGGGACGCAGTTCGAGATGATCGGTGGTGCCGCTGTGGAATTCCGTGAGGCGGGGCAGGCGCGACAGGGTCATACCGTTGGCTTCGGCGATATCCAGCACGCGGCGCACCAGATCCGGATTAAGTTCCTGTTTGGTGACGATCAGCCGTTGCGGACGAACCCCGCGAAGGGCGAGGCGACGCAATATGGCGGGCAGGCTCTCGGGCGTGCCCAGAACCGGCACATTGTGAATATGGCGACCCACCCGGCGGCCCTTCTCGTCGAGTATCCCGGCGATGCTATAGGCGGTGCTGCGCTGGCGGGCCATTTCACGGATAAATGTTTCGGCGGCGTCGCCGGCCCCCACCAATAGCACCGGGATGCCGGATTTTGCGGCCGGTTCGATGGAAAATTCGAAACTGCGGTCCTTGATGAGGCGAAAGATGAAGCGGGGGCCGCCAAGAAGGGCGATCAGGACAAACCAATTGATGACCGGGAACGACCGCGGCAGAAATTCAGCCCGGCTCCACAGAAACAATACGGGCAGAAAGACCAACACGGTGACAGTGACCGCTTTGGTGATCTGGATGACATCGTTGGTCGAGGCATATCGCCAAATACCCCGATACAGGCCCATATACCAAAAGGCTGCCGCGGCGATGACCGTAAACAACGCGGTGCCCTGGACGATGAAATCCAGGGGAAGGGTATAGATGGCGTCTCCCATGCGCAGCAGCAGGGTGAGGACAAACGAAACCGCCGCCATGAAGATGTCGTGCGCAATAATTGTCTGCCGACGGTTTGGAAGCAATTTCGAACTCATCATCGACGGTGTCTGTAATGGCGCCCACAATTATGGTGGTGATTTTAGCCAACTGGCGGTCGTTCGGTGCAGCCTTATTTGGTTTGATAAAGCCGCTCCGCCGCGAGAAGGCGAATCCCCTCCGAAAATGAGCGAGGCTCAACGCCAAGCTCGGTTCTGAGTGCATCTATATCGTATGCTTTGTCTTCACGCGAACGTTGAAGTTCGGCGACCGAAAACGGCCCCCTGTTCGACAATGTTGTAACCAGCCGCGCCGCGCCGATTAATACACTGGTCGGCACCGGCAGAATGGAGAGGCGCCGGCCACAGGCATCGGCGCAGGTGCGTAACATATCCGCCAGGGGAATCGGTTGTGGGCCGGCAACCACGAAAGATCGTGCGATTGGCCCGTCGGCCGTTACGGCGGCAACCAGGGCGGCGGCGACATCATCGATATAGACCGGTTGCACGAGCGCCCTACCGCCATCCGGCACCGGCCACAGTAGAGGCAGCCACCGTGGCCAACGCCGAACCAGCGCTAGGATTCGGGTGATATTTGCCTCGCTACCGCCGCCATAGATCATCGTGGGATGCAAGATAGCGCCGGGCAGACCCGAGCCGAGAAATATCACCTCGCCGTGGCGCACCTGGTCGGCGCCGAGATTGGGCACCTTGCTGTCGCGTCGTGTCGAGCCGACGACGATAAGCCGTTGGCACGTGTCGGGCACCAGCGCGATGAGCTGCTTGATGGTCGAGGCGTGTGCGATATTGATGATCCGGTCGGCGCTGGTTAAAAGCGGGCGCAATGTGTCGGCGTCGGCCATGCTCGCCATGGCGGTTTCCGCCCGCCGATCAACGCGTTGCAGACGTTCCGACGATCGGCCTGTCGCAACCACAGCGTGGTCGAGATCGCACAGGCGAGCCACCACACGCTGCCCGAGCGCGCTCGTCGCCCCCAAAACGACAATCCTCATATCGCGGTCTCGGCGTCGGGACTTTTTCCGCCAAACACCATCCACGCCATTAGAAGCGCTACGACGATAGCCGCGCCGGCCAGCATGAGCCACGGCAGCACCGGTGCGCCCAACGGGGCCGCCGCCACAAACGCCAGGCCCACCAGGAGTAGGTTTGTAAGAGCCACCGCGCCCGAAACCGCCGCGTGGCTGCGGCCCCGTTGTACAGCTTGCTGATAACAGTGCTCGCGATGGGCGTGCCAAATCACCGCGCCGCGCAACAGGCGGCGTATCAGGGTCAGGGAAGCGTCGGCGAGATAATAAAGGGGTAGGATGAGGGCGGCTTGCCAGAGACCGCTGGCGGCGAGATTGAGTAGCAGCCAACCGAGCAGGAATCCCAGGGGAATACTGCCGACATCGCCGATAAAAATGCGCGCCGGTTGCCAATTCCACACCAAAAACCCGATCATGGTGGTGGCAATCACCAGCGCTTGACCGTGGCTTGCCGCGACCGGTAGCAGTGCCGCGCCGATAGCGTATATGCCGATCCCGATGCCAATGGCCTCGACCCCGGTAATACCGTCGATACCATCCATGAAGTTGAACAAGTTTATGAACCACAGCCAGATGAGGACTGCGAGAATAGTATCTAGCAAGGGCGGCAAGAGCCCTTGGAATATTGGTGCGGGTAGGAACTGGACTGCGGTAATCACACCGATGGCTTGGACGAGTAGCCGGATAGTTTGCGACAAGCCGCGCAAATCGTCGAGAAACGACACGCCGGCCAGCAGCAACGCACCGCCCGGGATCAACCAACGGGCGATCTCGCCGCTCCCCGCCTGGGACGGCGCCAGGTATGTCAGGAGCACCCAGGCCGGCAGTAGAACCGCGAGGAGGCCAAGCCCGCCGCCGCGCGGTGTCGCGAGCGTATGCGAGCTGCGTTCGTTGGGGTGATCGAGGAGTTGGTGGCGCAATAGGGCTCTTCTCGTGAGCCCGATCAGCGCCCAGCTCAGGATCCCGGCGATCGTTGCGACAATTAGAATATAGAGACCGGCCATCGCGGCTTTCAATGTGCGGAAGTGGTTACAGTTTGAGCGGGGTCAGCCTATCACGCGGGTTCGGTTTTTGGTCCCCCGCCGGCGATCGCGATTGTCAGTGCGGCGAGAACCCATAAAAAGACCAGCCACCAGGATTGCCAGATACCGAAGCTTAGTTCAGCGATCAGGGTTGCGGAGAAGATGATCGTGAGCGCGGTGGCTAATTCTTTGCGCCCCTGAATGTAGCGCGTGATCTTGCTCAGCACGCTCACGACTACGACAAGGGACAAAAGAATGCCGGGAATTCCGAGTTCGAGCCAAATCTGAAGCAGTGCGTTGTGGGGGTGGAGCGGCAGGGTTTCGGCGCGCGGGCCCAGTTGCGCGGCGATGCCGTCGGCGCCGGGCAGCATCCGCGATGCCCCCAATCCCCAGCCGAGAACCGGCTGTTCCATGGTTCGAGCGGCGGCAAAGTCCCAAATGGCGAAACGGTGGCGCAGGGTGAAATCGCTGATGTTCCAGGACAATAACAGATTGTCGATGATCGGCAGAATTATCGGATATGCCGGTATCGCGACCGCCACCACAAGCACGCCCGCGATCATCAGGATCTGCGCGATACGCGGGGCGAGATAAGCCAGAAGTAAGAAGAGCGCCCCGGCGAGGACGGTGAGCAGCGGCGTGTCGGGATCGAGGCCGAATAGCGCGATGGCGCCCAACCCGACACCGGCGGCAGCGGCAACGGGGCCGAAGCGCCGGTCCAGCACAAGCCATAGTGGCCAGACCAAAATCGCTAGTTGGCTCGCTGTGCGGTTGAGGTGATACAGGTTGCCGGTTGTCTTGAATCCTTCGCCGCGCAACAGGCCCTGAATCAACCCGGCCGTCGCGACCTCGATGGCGATCAGCGAGAGGGCGATCGCGCTGCCGATCAGAAGCGCCGTCGAGGTGCGCTGCCGGGCGCGCTCATCGAGCTGTGCCGCGGCACCGACCAACAGCCAGCCGCCGGCGAGGATCGGGATGAGTTTGAGGGCGATGTGAACGGTTCGGTCCGGCGAAATAGACCAGAGACTTGTCACGGCGCCATAGACAATGAGGCCGGCAAGGGACGCCGGGATGACCCACGACCGGCCCTGCCAGGGATATTGTCCGCAGCGTAGGTAAATGACGGCGATCCACAATGCCGGCAGTAGTGCAGCCCAGGCGATCGCCAAGGGGGCGACAGTCGCCAGCGGCAAAATTACCAATGCCATCGCAACGAAGACGTTGCCAAAGTCGGGCGCCGCTGAGTTTGTCTGCATGTTGTGTGCTTTCTGCCGAAAAACAGAAAGCCCCGCAAGGGCGGGGCTCAAAACAGTGTCGGAATAAAGCGGTAAGGCTGGCTAACCGTGTGGTGAAAGACCCAGATGTGATAGCTGGCGGTGAATAACTTTAGCCTCATCGTAATGCGCGCGGGCGCGGTCGAGGCCCGCGGCGCCCAGGCGCGCGCGCAAACTCTGATCTACGATAAGCGTCTGTAGGGCGCTCGATAAACTATCGACCGCATTGACCGGTACAAGAAGCCCGGATTCACCGTCGACGACCAACTCTCGGCTGCCGCGAATTTTCGTCGCAACCACCGGCAGGGCGGTCAGCATGGCCTCGATGATTGAGCGCGGCATGCCTTCCCGGTGCGAGGGCAGCACGAATATGTCGGCGGCGCGCAACAGGTCGGGCACATCGTCGCGGTATCCAAGTAAGGATATTTTTTCGCTGAGCGCCGGATCGGTCTCGATGGCGCGTAATGTGGCATCGATCGAGCCGGCATGATCGCTCGGCAAACGTTCGCCGACGATCCAAAGATGGGCGTCGAGGGGGCGCAGGGCTTCGACTAATTCCGGATATCCCTTTTCAGCGACGAAACGGCCGATCATCACAATGACTGGCTTGTCGCCGGATACACCGAGGCGCGCTCGCAGCTCTTGCCGGGCCCTCCCGTCGCGGCTCGGAAAGAAGCGGGCCGGATCGCTACCGTTGCCGATGGCCAGTATATCACCGGTGCGGCACAGGCCGAGCCGCTGGGCCGCCGCGGCGTCTTCCTCGGATTGGGTGAACAGCGTGTGGGTGAAACGGCCGGCCAGCCATTCCAGGGCGATTACCAGGGATCGTTTCGGCCAGGGCATATGTTCGTGAAAATAGAAGCCGTGCGCTGTATAGACGATGCGCGGCACGCCCGCGAGCCGCGCGGCAAGGCGTCCGACGAACGCCGCCGCCGGGGTGTGAACATGCACCAGATCGAAACGCTCGCGGCGCAGTAGCCTATAGAGGCCGACGAATGATTTGAGCGCCCGCAGCGGGTTGAACGACCGGGAGAGGGGGGCGGGTTCGACTCGAAAGCCGGCCTCGCGAACCTGCTCGGTCAGCGCTCCCTCGGCGCAGACACCGACAACTTCATGGCCGGCGTCGCGCATCTCCACCATGAGCGGCAGCAGAAAATGATAGAGAGTAAAATCGACAGTACAGAGCTGGCAGATCTTCATCTTGGGAAATATGCTTCGGTTACGATTTTGAGATTGTTCCACCATGCAATTGTCGGATGCCGTGGAACTTGCCGACATTTACGAGATTACCCAACCCCGTATCATGTGGGCTGGGTTTCAGGCGCTGTTGCAAATTCGACGAGCCGTCTCGCCCGCGCCCGCCACGTATAATGCTCTCGAAAATCTTCGCTGGCGACGCGGGCGATGGTTGCTGCGGCAGCCGTGTCGGAGAGGAGGCTTGTGATCGCACGTTCCCAGGCATCGACATCCGTTGGATCGACGAAGAGGCAGTTGCGTCGGTCTTCCAGTATTTCGTGGAGCACGGGTAAGTCCGAACAGACGAACGGGACGCCTGACGCCATGTACTCGAAGATCTTTAGTGGCGACATCCACTTCGCTGTCTGCGCGCCGCCAGGAATGCTGGTGTTCGCCTGATAGGGGGCCAATAAAACGTCGCATTGCAAGCGCGAAAGCGCGGCGGATGAGGGGGCGAGAAAACCGGTGAATTGGATATTGGCGAGGCTGTCTGTGCGGCTCTGCCATGCCGCCACATCTGCTTCGGCCCCTCCCATGATCAGGAAATCAGCCTGGGGCATTCGATTTGCCAGTTCAACGATGACCTCGATGCCACGCCCAGCGTAGAGGTGCCCGGTGTATCCGATGATCGGGCGTTCGTTTTTTCTTATTTTTTCAGGCAGCGTTGGCGGATCTGCAGCTGCATCGTGCGCCACGAGGACATAGTGCCGACCCGCTCCCGTTTCATCGCACAAGATATCCTGAAGAGGTTGAGAGATCGTCACGACGCCGCGGAAAGCACGGCGTGCAAGAGCGCGGCGCAACAGAAATCTGTCGACCGGGGGATAATGCGCGATAGGTTGATGCGTCTCGAACAGCACTGGAAGACCGGTGAGGGCGGCGAGGGCGCATGTCTTTGCGTCGCGGCCGATAACAAGGTCCACCTTCGCGAGATGCTGACGGATTATCGCGTCGACGGCCCCGACGGTTGACCGTCCAAAGACCGGCGGCTGTCGGTAGAAGCGAATATCGAAACAGTTCTCCACGCCGTAGTGCGCGGTGATTTTTTCGTGCGGCGGTCGATCGCTGTTTTCAGGTGGCTGCGGGTCGCCGCGCAGCGCATATAGGTCGACCTCGTGGCCGATTGCGCCAAGGGCCGATGCCATGTTCATGACATGGATCGAATTCGCCTGCGTCGACGGCAGATGTGAATTGGAAAAGTAGACGATCCTCACGGTTCAAACGATCGCTTCGGAGGGCCTAGATCAACTGCGATCGACTACGAAAATATAAAAAATCAGCAATTAACACTCTTCGAGCAAAAAGATACAGAAGGTACTTCTTGTTCATGTTGGGAGGGAAAACGGGGGGGAATTGCTTCATGTATCGTTTGTGTCGTTCGAACCCGCAAGCTGAATAGGCGCGTCCGAGCCAGCTTCCGATAGTTCGAATATCATCGATTTTTAGATCTTCCTCGATGTTCCTGTGCGTGAGGTTAGCATCTACAACCCCATCTCGGGGCGCATTTGCTTGATGCGTATGGGATTTCCATTTCTGGCGACCGCGTAAATCGGTCGGTGTCAGTAGTACCTCGGAGAAGTTGAAATCTAGCAACTTGGCAAGCTTTTCCATTGTCGCCTGCGGGTGTCGGGTCAAATCCTCAAAGCGGATGGCAAAGTGGCGGTCAGGGAATTTTTTCTTGTTTTCGACGAATATCTTGATTGAATGGCGCCAGTTCAGTGTTTCTTGCACGTAGTTCCGTTTTTTAAATCCCTTACTGCGCGATGCGATGACGTCAAACGGATCCCGAATCATGTGGATAAAAATCGAATTCGGAAAATCGCGACGTATTCGCTCTATGTGATATTCGTGCTCGGGCGTTTTTTCGACCAGAAAACGAGTCCTGTGGTCCGACGGAAATGCTTCTTCTGACAGCGCAAATACCGCCTGCAACGCTGCCTTCGGGCCAGCTGATGCGATGGCAAAGAGCTGTTCCCGACACCGCTCAGGGTTCGGGTGGTAGGTGAGGAGATCAGTATAGAATTTGTGCTGGTCCCAATTTTGATTGGGCTCAATATCGTTGGCGAAGTCTTGCGGCCTCTTGTTATTGTTGTCGTAGGGACGCCCGGTAAGATGTAAAAACTTTTGCTCTGGGTTACTTATCGATTTGAGTTGCTCAGCGCGTACATAGAAAATCGTTTCAGAATTGATCGTCAGAAATTCCGGATGCGAATCGAATAGTCTAACAATAAGCGTCGTCCCACTTCGCGGACGTCCGACTACGAAAATATTCGTCGCGTCAGGAAACATTATTGGCAGCTCCGATCTCCGTTAAGGTCGTGCCCGTGAAATCAATTTTTAGCGGAAAGCTCTTCAGTCCGAGCGTGCGCGCAAGGGAGTCATGATCCGGGTGACAGAGCAGAAGAAAGCCGGTCTGGCCCGCGCCGAGAAGTTTACCGCCGGTGGCGCCGCTCTGCAGCGCGAGCTCGTAAACTTGGTCTATGCGGTCATTGGTGATGCCGTCGGTCAGCGCCCGTTTCTTTTGCCAGGCTTCATCGAGAATCGGACCGATGAGGTCCGCGTGGCCAGCCTCTAGCTCGGCCCTCAGCGCATCGACCGCGCCGACCATTTCCGCGATCAGCTTGGTCTTTCTCGGCCGATCGTCGTCTGCGTTTTGTCGTTCCAGGAGCCGGTTGGCGTCGCGCGTTCCGCCGATATAGTAAAAGCGTAGCTGACGTTCGAGAGTTTCTATTGTGTTCGCTTGGATGTCGACCGGCTCGCTGGTTACGGTTCCGTCCTGGTTGAACCGAAATACGTTGAGCCCGCCGAACGCGGCCGCATATTGGTCCTGCTTACCGATGGGTGACTTGAGCACATTAATCTCGATATCACAGGCCTGCTCGGCAAGCTCCCGCGGCGGTACAATTTCCCGATTTTGCGCATAGAGCGCGTTTAACAGTCCGACGGTAAAGCTACTGGACGATCCCAGGCCGGTTCCGGCGGGAACATCGGCAATCGAGGCAATTTCCATCCCGCCATCGAGCGGCACGCGTTCAAGACACGACCGGATAATGGGATGCTGAATGTCCTCAATGTTGTCGACATCCTCAAGCTTTGAATATTTTAGACGAAACCGGTCCTCCCCGAAAAAGGGGTGAATCGTGACGTACATATATTGCGCGATGGCAGCGCTGATGACGGCGCCGCCATAGCGTTCATAGTACCATGGCAGATCACTGCTACCGCCGAGGAAACTTGCACGGAACGGCGTGCGGGAAATAATCATTACAGATTAGAGCCTGCTGATGGGGTCGATTGATCGATGCGATATAGCGTCCGGTTGAGCTGGAAGATAGGCGCCATGCTTGTCCAACCTTGGGTCGCGAACCACGCCCTCCACCATTGTTCCGGATCGTCGGCATCTCGGTCCGGCAGGCAATCGCGATAGTTGGCCCCGCTGTCGCGTGCGAACGGCACTTCGAAGAACAGGGTTTGCCGCGTTTTTTGAAGTACGGTTGACAGCATATCCAGGGCAGGTCCCTCTCCGTACAAGCGGGCCCAATGATGAAAGACCGCCATGAGAATGGTAAAATCGCATTCGGGAAGGCCCCGCGCATTGTCCGGTGTGACGTACATATTCAGCGGGATTACGTTGCCGGGTGTGAACATCCGTTTCGCTGCGAGGAAAACCTGAAAGATGTCGTCCGCCCCTTCGATTCCGTACATGAGCCGGTCGGGCCCGGCGAGGCTAAAGACATAAAAGCCATTGTTGCAGCCGATATCCATGCCGAAGTGATGGCCGCTCCCAAGGTTGTCGCGTATGGCGTCCAACCTGCCGTAAATTCGAGACGAAAATGAAGCGCCGCCGAAGGATACATGCGGTAACGGCTGGTATTGGCTCATCCAACCGAAACGGTGGAAGACGCGTGTCAGCAATAAGATGGTTCGGGTCGAAAACAGGGAGACCAGCCTCCCGAATGCGTCAGCCATTACTAATCTCTGCCCGTTCGATCAAAACCCGTGCCCGCCGTTACACGGTCTTTTGCTGAAGGTGCCGTTGGAGATCGGCGACGGCGCGGTGCATTTTTTGTTGTCGAGCGCCCCGGTCGGCGACGGCGCTCTTCTTAGATTTTGATCGGATCACCTGCAGCACTCTGGCCAGCACGGACCAGCGCCGCGATGACAGGACGCCCCCGACTTGCGCCTCGACTTGTTCAAACAGGGTTCCGGAAAGCGCCGGGGACAAGTTGGCGGCCAATTTCTCCAAATTGATCATCATCGGTTCACGGTCGACGACACCCATGGTGTCGACATAGGCAACGGTCCCGTCTCCGGACCACACGAAGTTCGGTAAGCTGACATCGCCAAAAGATTCGCCGACGCGGATCTTCGTGGGGATGTCGAGTATTTCGAGCTCCTGCAGGACGGCTTCGCGAATGGCGCTGGGAATGAGTCCGTCCGCGGCAAGGTCATCCGTCATGGTTTGTAACCGATCTCGCGTCAGGTAATTCGGAACTTCGGGCATACGCCGATAAGTCTGGGCGAGACATTCAGCCAGGCCGTTAATCGTATCCGGCATAGGCGGCTGTTCGGAGAGCGTCGGGCCCTGGCGCCATTCGACAATCATCGCGACATCATCGCAATTGATCAGTACTGGCAAATGGCCGGTTTCCATGAGCGACCGATAGGTTTTCTGCTGTCGGGCAAAACGCGTGAGACGGTCGGCGTCTTCTTGGTAGGAAGGGCGTATTTCGACCAGCTTATAGGTTTGCTCGCCGCGGATGATCTTGAAATTTCGCGTCAGCCGCCGGTCCCGTCCCAGCACCTCATTCCAGAATCCGAATAGGGGAACTGTCCGGTAATCGCCGGAAAGACAGCTTTGTAATGATGCGCGTGAACGAACACTAGGCCGGAACATTCGAGGCGCCTAACTACCGGTCCAAAAATTGTCGGAACTAGATTCGCAAGAGATCATGACGACCTCCGAGTCTGCGCCTGGATAAAGCGGAAGGCCTTCCCCATCGACCCATCACACCGTGCACATTGCGCACAGGTTGTCATTTGCGGAGCACCAGGACGCGTAAACGCAGGACGTTGTGGAGATATTCGGCAGGAGGAATTCGCATGACCTTTGCCACCTTGGCGAGCCCGCCCGGCCAATGGGAGAAAAAATTCGCCTCTTCGAAAGACACGCTGGTGAAGTAGGGCGAGAAGATTTTTTTGATTTTTCGGCGGCTCGGGTAATTGCAACTCTTGGTTAGATAGAAGCGCATTCGCTCGGCACGCTGCCGGTTGCTCAGGCCCGCATGGGCTGGGGCCCAGTGGCGCCGGTAATAAGGCGATACCAGTACGTATAAACGCAGGTACCACAGGGAGTGCAAGGCGCCCCCAAAGGGAAGATTGGTGTGCCCCTCCAGAGGCCGCAATGGTCCGGGGAACAGATGAACCTGTACCCCACCGGGCGCGGTGGTTCGCGACAGTTCACGCGCAACCGTTTCATAGTTCATGACATGTTCGAAGACCACATTCGAGACGACGAGATTGAATTCTTCGCTTTCGAAAGGTAACGCGTATTGCTCCAGCGGTATGTTTCCGATCATCGGAAGCCGGAGCAGTTTGATGTTCTCGAATTTCTTTTGAGCGTTAAATGCTTCAGGGCTTTGTTTCAGGCCCGCCACTTCGAAGCCGAAACACTGGTGAAGCCCCGCGGCGTCGAACTGTGCAAGCAGTTCGCCATGCCCACAGCCGAATTCGAGAAGCTTGGGATCCGACTCGAGCCCGAGTCCCTCGGATTCGAAAAATCGCAGGCAGCAGGTCACGAATTTACTCTGCTGTACGCTTCTATCTTCTGCAACGGCTGTGGCTTTAACCATGATAGCGCTCGGCCTGGCCTATAGGTTCTGATCGGCGGGGTCTGATTTATGCAGCCCCTTAAACTGGGCGATACGCGAGCGTGCGGCGTTGAACCCGAAACGCGTGCACACCGACACCAACTGACTTTCGTTGAATTCATCTAGGTAGAAATCAGCGTAAACGTTGGCGTCGTTCAACCGCCGTTTCAACACCTTTACCACGTCCCCGAATAAGACCACCGGCCACCGCCGATCATTGTAAAATGCGAGCGCTGCGATATCGTCGTCGCTGATATCGGTGGCGGACTGTGAATCGAGAAACAGCGCGCCTGCGGTGCGGCCGTTAGCCCGGCGTGCCCCAACAATATCGGCGCTTACGTCCTCTTGCGCCTTCTCATACCGCGCTGGTGTTCCGAAATCTTGAAGGTATTCCCAGCTCCGGTATGCTTGGAGCGCTCTCTTCTTTTGCAACATGCGTGGGAACACGTCGTGTAACCAGTCGCACGCGCCGTCTGGAATTGCCGGCAGAATGTCGGGTTCGAGGATATACGCCGCCGCATTGGTCAGGTTTTCGTAGTAACGCTCCGGGTCATGCGGTTTGCGGTCGATGCGCGTGATCCTATCGTTGCGGTCGACCGCCACCAGATCGGAATCGTGCATGTGAGAATTTGGTTGCACGAGAATCGTTGCGGTCGCTTTCATTCGAGAATGATAATCTTCGAACCGGCGCAGGTCGAGGTCGCAACTAATATCACCATAGAGAACCAGCATTCTCTCATCGACATTGCCAGCCAGATCCCTGAAACACCCTGCGGTTCCGCCTGGGGTGTGTTCGACGACGAGTTGGATGTCCAGGTCGCGCGCTTCTTGCGTTTGCGCCAGATGCCGCTGGACCTGTTCCGCTCCGTCCCCGGCCAGTACGATGACCCGCCGGTAGCCAAACTCGCGGCCGAGCGCAAGCAAGCGATCAATATTCGGCTGCGCCCCAATCGGTGCGAGGACTTTTGGCAAATCATCGATGAGCGGCTTAAGCCGCGATCCCTTACCCCCCGCGACGATGACAAGAACCGTCATCTTGGCCGCAACTTGTGCAACAGGACGTGGACGGCGGAAAATAACTTCGTCGGTTCGTGCCGAAGGACAGACAAAAGACCGTCGATTCGATCAGGCACCCTTTTCCCGCCGAAAAGCCGGAAAAATCCGGAATCTGCCGCAAGCCGTTTGTAGACAGCGGGGGCCATGGCGGCGCCGTGCTTCTGAAGAAAAAGGCGCTTACCGCTGACCTGGAACGGATGGAACCCAAAACTTCCCGACGCCTGCTCCGAGGCATGGATACGGTATCGTATCAACTCCTCCTCGATCACAGCGATCCGCGCGTCGGCGGCTTTAAGGCGTATGTAGAGGTCCTTGTCTTCTGAACCGAGTAAGGATGCATCGAACCCGCCGATCTTGTCATAGATCGATCGCGCCACAACGATGTTCGAGCCGACAAAGCCGATATTGCGCTCATAGGGGTCGTGCTGCAGGTGGTCGGTCGGGAAATGCTTGCCGCTCCATTCGCGATCCGCGTCGAAACAACGTAGCCAGGCGACCGTTACCTCGCTGCTTTCCGCATTGAGATGGTCGCGAACGCGCTCAAGATATGTGGGCATCATCATGTCATCATCGTCGAGAAAGGCGAGGAAATCGCCCTGTGTGGCTGCCGCGCCGGCGTTGCGCGCGGCGGCGGGCCCCTCATCTTCGATCCGGACGAAAACGATCGGAATATCGGTCGGAACCGGTTGAGCCTCCTCCCATAGCGGCCGCACCGGTGGTGTCGAACCGTCATCGACGATGCAGATCTCATAAGGCGGAACAGTTTGCGTGACCGCCGATCGCACCGCCTCCTGCATATACTCAAAGCGATTGTGCGTCGTCACAATAACCGAAAAGCGACGGCCCGAGGTTTCGGTCATGACGATTTCGGCGTGGTCAGAATGAAATCCAGCGCAGTTTGCGCGCTCGCCATTTCGTCTAATGCTACTGTGTCGATAGCAATCTTTCGGTGCGCCGGGTAACGTTCATAAACATCGCGCCACTTCACTAAATCGCGCCGGCATCCTTCCAGCGACCGTTCCGGTTTACGAGCGATAATCGCCTCGGCCGTTCCGTGGCAAAGAATGGCGACACTGGCGGAGGGTAGAACGCAACGGTAAATCCACCGCAGGACCGGATTGCCGGAGACGACGCCCCATCCCGGCACGCGATCGACGAGAACGAAGCCCTCGTCGGGTAAGGCGCCGCGCCGTAATAGATAGTCTAATGAGAACAGGAATATTCGGGCGAAAATATTGTTGTCCCCATGCCGCTCATAGTAACGCCGCAGCCACGGCATCCGGGCCTCGCGCAGCCCAAAATAAACATAGGCACTAGGTTCCGGCAACGACGTCAGCAATCGCTCGCACAAGGTCGACTTGCCCGACCCGTCGGTGCCAAGCACAAGAATTAGCGTTCGCGTTCCCATCAGGGCTTCAGTAACGCCCCAGCCCACGACAAGGCGTCAGCGTGCTTGGCGCGACGGCGATCATCGAGGCGCCCCATAGCGATATCTTGGTCGGCTTCAAGTTCGACACGGCAGATCACGTACCGGATTGTTTGCATCACGTCGCAACTGTTCTCACCGACCTGTTGCTGCAGATCTGTAAGCCAGGAAGTGTCCGTCGCGTTGGTTCGCCGCACGACCTCGGGATGGAGCACATCGTAAGGCGCCCAGAAATGAGGGCGAAAATTGCCCCAATCGATCAGAACGGGTTTTCCGTCGTGAAGGAGGCAATTTGCCATGCACAGGTCGCCGTGGGTGCTGGCGCAGATCTCCCCGTCGAAGATATCGTTCATGCGTTGGGGCCAGCAATCCCGCGGATCAGCGATCGCGGCTAAGGAAGGAAAATATTTGTTCCAACCGCCCGACGCCGGAAGGTGTGCGCCGATTCGCTGCTGGACTGCCGACAACACCATTGATAACGCGGCGTCATCCGCCGGCTCGCACAGCGCCGCATGTTTGATGAAGCCAAGGCGGTACCGTGCCGGCTGTAAATAGTGCGACCAGAATTCGTCACGGGCCGCTTGTGCCGTGCCGCGGGTTTCGCGCAACAGGCCGCGACGCGCACGCGGCGTGGCCGCGAGTTTGAAATGACGGTTGTCGAAACGAAAGACAAGGCATGCGCTGCCGGGCGACAGCCGCATCAGGGGCGTCCCGCCCAGTGAACAGCCTGCTTGAAGTAATCGGAAACGATTTCGTTGCAAACCTCTTCTGCGGTCAGTTCGCTGCTGTCGATTGTACGAAACGTGGCGGGCAGGACTTCCCTGAACCGGCGTTCGACATCTATCAGATAGTCACGCGTGTATTTCCCCGGCGGTTTCCGCGACAGTGCGATGTCCGGGTCTGCCCGCAGAAAATAATGCAAATGGCCGTGCCGTGCCGCGCAAGTGCGGCTGACCGCACGCGCCACCGCACCGGTCGGGCCGTGGCCGCCGGAGAATTTGAGGACATTGTCGAAAAGGCTGCGATCGTAGATTACATAGCCGCCCAGCCAGACATGCGCCCAGCCTTTAAGGGCAATCAGCAATAGTTCAGCCGTCGAGGTCAGCGGCCAGATTGGGCCCAATACCAATGACCAACCTGGCCTGGCGCGCATCCGGTTCAGCGTGGAATTGAAGGGTCTCCACTCGCGGCGGCCGAGATAAAGCGCATAGGTCGGACCGATCTTGGAGAACTTCTTCAATAAGAGGTCGCAGACGGTACTCTTTCCGGCACCGTCGGGTCCGGTAATGACAATGGCTGCCGGCCTGTCGAGCTTGCTGCGACCCCGTCCGCGAAGCTTTGCCAGCCGGAAGCGCAGGCTCGGCTTTTTTCGGGTGTCATTCGCATGACTGGCATAGATGTGTCGTGGTTCTTGGAGATCGATTGCTGCTTCGACCTTCGAGGTATAGCGATGCAGGACCTTGGCGCCCCCCGCTGCTAAGTCCGCCATAAGCGTGGCTGGCACGCATCCGAAATAACTGTCGATGGATCGGTCGAGTATCTCGCGGTCGGTTTCCGGCAGTCCGGCCAGGTACTGGCGGCCGATCTCGGCGATATAGGGATCTTCCGCCGTCTCGCGAACCGCGACCGTAAGGAGACGGATCGCAAAGAAATGGCCATCGCGCAGGCGCATGATCCCTTGATAGGGTAGCTGATCGCGAAACATCTCGGTTTCATGCGCGTAGCGAGACTCCTTTTCCGTCTTGCTCCCGAAACGGCATTGAAAATGTACATGAAGCGTTACGAACATCCCCGAAGCGCGGTCGAAGCCCCGATACACAAGCACGTCGCGGCCGACCGTCGATGCCGAGCCTGAATCGAAAATGAAACAGTGCGTCGCCAAGTAGGCGAGGACCTGATCGCGTTGGTCCGGATCGAATAGAACATCGATGTCGCCATCGCCGGCCAACTGCCCGTCCAGATTTTCGAGGCTCTTCCAAATGGCGTAGCGAATTCCCGACGTCGCGCAGCCGCCGAAGAAATCCCGAAGAATGCTAAGCATCCAGCGCGGCGTCCTTCGTTTCGCGCCCCTTTGTGAGGCGTCGGATCTCGGCCATGAACCAGTCGGTCACGCGGACGACGTTCTCCGGGGGCACATCCTCGGGCTTATTGCTGTCCCGAAGCTCTAAATAGCCACCCACGAGGCCAACATCGTACGCCGCGGCGATACAATCCGTCAGAGCTGCGTCATAGCCACTTTCGTCTATTTCTTCATTGAGGCAGCTGCGCATGGTTTGGGACAAGGTCGCAAACTCACCGTGTTGTCTAACATTAGGATAGGCGGCCGTTGTGCCGAGATCGCCAAGCTGGATTGTGGGTACACGCAGCAGCGCTGCCTCGGCGATGGTGGAACTGGATGGACTGACCAGTAGCGACGCACGCTTGAGTATCTCTTCGGACCGAATGCGGAAGTCGACCAGTTTGACGTTTGGCAGGCGGCCGATCTTTTCTATATAGCTGACGGGATGCCGCCACGTCATGTTGGGATGATCCTTGACGACGACGCAATAATCATCGGGCGCGGCCATGGCTACCTGCCGGGCTGTTTCGATCTGGTTGTTGAAGAGCGGCGCCTGTACGCTGATCGTCGCTTCCGGCTGGACCTGGAGCGGGAAATAGATAAATTTGCCCACGGACGCGAAATCGGCATAAGGGTGACGCTCTGCGGCGCGTCGGTAGCGGACGGCGGAGAAATTATCGCGAAAAATGTAGTGTGGCGTCCGGTAATCGACTGTCGTTCCGAGATTGACGAATCGCTCCTTTCCACCCCTGCGATAGAATTCATAGCTCTCGAAAAGGCTGCGCGTCCCGGCGCGCAGGAATTCCCTGAAGCCAACGGAATGCTGCAAGATTCCATCGAGGTTACTTTGCCGTTTCATGGCATTAGAACCGTAGACCTGCGCCGCAATAGCCGGGCTTATCGTCGATGCTGACAGTGACTCTCGGTTCTGGGCGATATATTTGCGCGCTCGTTCGGCGTTGTGGGAGATCGCGCCAGCACGCAGGTCGGCAACGCGGTCGAGATAGTCGGAGCGGCGCGATAGATAATCCCGCGCCAGGATCGCCACGCCTTTCACTTTCGAGTCGACGGCAGCAATCAGCGGAATGCCGCGCGCGTCCGCCATCTTGCTGAACATGATGTGTTGCAGACCGGCGAAGTTTGGCAGGACGATGACATCCGGTCGGAATTCGTCCAAGCAACGCCGCACATGTAGGAAGGTGCCTTTGATAAAATTGACAATTTCCGCATCCGATTGGCCCTGGCGGAAGCTATAATAGTACCGGTCTTCGTAGCTATTCACGTGATTGCGCGACGCCTGCGCCATTCGCCATACTGTGGATACGCGAAGCTCGCGGCAGACGTCAGCCAGTGAGACTGATGCAAGATCTGCCATGACCGTCGGGTCTTCCTTGACCGCGTCGGCGGAGATAATTGTCTCGTAGTCGATGTCAGTTTGCGTCTTTATGAATTCATGCGTCGACCGTTTCACTGTAACGGCGCCGAGGATCGCACCTTGGTTTGACAGTCGAACGGCAAGTGGGTGGCCAATCCGGATAGCCCACCCGCGCTGCTGCAGGATAAGAATCCGTAGGCCTTGCAGGGTTTCTGGAACAACGATGTTTGGCATAGAAATTATTATTGATGACTTTCAGGCACTTCTTGCTTTCCATCGTTGGAGACGGGTACCAAAGTGTCTGACGGCGTCACGCCGACATCAGTGAGGCGCGGTATAGATGCCACACCATCCTTTATATTGTCACAGAATAACGTACTCTTTTTGGCGTGTTCCGGTTTGCGTATGAGGCGATATGTTCTCTGGCGTCGTCCGAAACGGCTTTCTTTCATTTTCGATCAAAGGAATACGCGCATGGTCAACACCGTCATCGTTGATGTGATTGGCCACGTTGTCTATCGTTTTCCATTCTCCAAACTTATCTTTTCGCCATATTTGCGGGTCCCGCATCGACTCAATCATGGCCATAAGTTCTGGTTCGGTCATATCGACTGCGTCGAGAAATACGTCCACGTCTGATGGTCGAACATGGTCGTATTTCTTGACCATCTCGATACCATCATTGCGGGACATACGGCCATGACGTATTTCGTTTGACGCATCATCCGTGGCGCGCCCGTATCCGAATTTCAAATACTTCAGCCAGTCATGCAATCCATTTGCATGTATGTCTTCCAGCTTTGCGTAAGTATTGAAAGTACGCTCCCGGTCGCGGCCTGTTTCGAAGCCGAAATTGTCGATGACGAACTCTGCCTGTTTTCGTCCGTCCCATCGAATATAGTTTGCCATGTAAATCCCGCGAACACCGACGTTCTCCAGTTGTTGATCCGTCGGATAGAAAAATGGTGCGAGGTCGTAGCGTGTCAGCTCACAATTCTCTCTCTGCAGCAAGTCTTCGGGTTCGAACCCGCGCATGGAGTGTTCTTGCCGTTTCTTCTTGGTGAACTCGACGTAGTCATCCAGGTTGTGCATGCCGACAAGCTCAGAGAATCCTTCTTCACCCCAGAGGATCAATGGAACATCGTATTGTATTGCTGCCGTGATAGGGAATGTCATAATGCCGGCGTGGTAATGCCATGTCACATCACCAACGGTCTTGAGCATGTATTTCGCAATTCTTTTTGCTGACCCCGGGGCTGTCGTGTAGCGTATGAGATTGCAATCCAGCCTGCTTACTAGGTTGGTTAGATTGCGAATTCCTAGCGGTGTGTTGAAGGTGTGGTTGTAAGTAACGAGTAACGGGTTAAGTTTGTATTTTTCTCGGATTACGTATACTTGCCAAGTCGAATCCTTACCTCCCGACACTGGGATGATGCAATCGTAGGGGTTTTGCTTCCGTCGCTGGGTGTCCCGATGGTCGAATAAGATTTCCTTAAATTTCCGCTCTCTTGAATCCCAGTCTGCATTATCAATCGAAATCGTCTTGCGCTCAAAGGACCTACAGCCTGAGCAAATGCCTTCGTCATCAAAAATAATTCCCGGCTTGGAATTTTCCGGATAAACACACCGTTTGCAATAGTCCAAGTTTATCTCCTCGCTAAGTTTTGGTTTTTTGATCAGGCCAGATCGTGAAACTACGGCAGGTCCGTAAGGTTTCTAATATGGCCTGTACTTCGGATGTCTGGGCAGGGAGATTTCATAGAATTGAGAGCGCCGGACGCGAAGTTGCGCTTGCTCCAGGAATTCCTTTGCCTTCTTCGTGCTTTGCTCGGTGTAATGAAAAATATTTCCCGCAGCAACAGCTTGGACGCCGCCGTCGCGTATTCCCGAAACAAGGTCCTGCCACTCGTTTACACCGCCGAATGCGATCACGGGAATTGAAACGTGAGACGTCACGAGGTTCATAAGGGGGATATCATAGCCCCGGCGGTCACCATCGTGTTCGACGGAATTGAGTAGCAATTCTCCCGCCCCATGTGCGGTGGCCTTGTTAACCCAGGAAAGCAGATCTTCTTTTGTCCTGTGTCTGGCGCGGTCAATGACAACCTCATAGCCACTCGGTAAGTCCGGGTTGGGGGCCGCATCGACCGAAACCACAACGGCTTGTTTGCCGAAGGCATCCGCAATTTCGGCAATGAGCTCAGGTCGAAGGAAAGCGCCTGTATTGACGACGACTTTGTCCGCGCCGACGCGAGTCAGGCGCCTTGCAGCGTCGAGTGACCGCACGTTGCCGCCAACAGTCAGGGGTACAAAACATCGCTTCGAAAGCTCATCCGCCGTCTCGACGAAGCTATCGAAGTACTGATCATTGGGAGATATGTCCAATAAGATGATTTCGTCTACAGCCCACGAGTTGAAGAAATCCACCGCCGTGATCGCGTTACCAATCACGTTCTGTGGTTTGAACCGCCGCGTTTGAACGACCTGACCGCGATGGCACAGAACCGACGCAATCAATCGGTACTTCGTTGTCACGTCAAGACCCGTTCTAGATGGATAGGAAGTTCTCGATGATCTTCATGCCGGCCAGTTGCGATTTCTCAGGATGAAATTGAACCCCGAAAACATGATCCTGTTCGACGGCGGCGGTAAATGGGACGCCATAGGTACATTTGCCAGCGCAGATTTCGTCCTTTTTCTCGTCGATCGGCAAATAATAGCTGTGTGCGAAATAGAAGTCCGAGACCAAGTCAATTCCCGAAAATAATTGTGAATCCGGTTGGGCGGTGACTTCGCTCCATCCGATATGCGGCACCTTGAGGCTGGAGTCGGTTGAGGGGAAGTGCCGAAAGGTCCCTTGAAACCAACCCAGACCGGGAAGGTCTCCCTCTTCGCTTCCTTCAGACATCATTTGCATTCCAACACAAATGCCGAGAAAGGGGACGTCGAATTCGAAAACGCGCTCAGACATTGTGTCGATGAAATTGCGCTCGCGCAGTCCACGCATGCCGGCATCGAAAGATCCCACCCCGGGCATGACAATCTTGTCTGAGTCGGCTAGTGCTTTTGGAGATTCAAGGATGGAAATGTCGCATTCGAAGCAATTGAATGCATTGATGACGGACCGTATGTTCGCGTAACCGTAGTCTATTATTGCAATTTTCATTGACTGAGATGCGCCCTAACTTTCATTCGAGACGGCCACGTCGCGCGTCGCCGTTTCCGAGAGGCATTCAACAATTTTTCGGCAAAGTTGGGCGGCCGATAAATGCACCGGATCGTTTGGGTCCTGAAATTGGGTGCGATATTCTCCTTGGATCGCGTTCTGGAGGACGACTTTCGCGAATATCTCGATACGATCAAGAGCGGGCCTGTAACCATCTTCGATAGCAGCAAATGCAGCTTTTGTTTCTTGAGCGGTTCTGGCCGATTTAACGCCGTCGCATCCTGCATACCAAGCGCCGCCGAACAACAAAACTGGAATGCGCCAGTTAATCGCTTCCCAGCCCGCATATCCCGTTATTGTTGCAAGCGCTGATGCGTTGCGCGTCAATTCGACGTTCGATGCGCGAGCAGAAACGAGCCGCACATTTGGGTAGCTGCAAATCTGTTCGTAAAGCGCCGTTGTTCTGTGAAGTTTGTCAGGGTAGTAAAAATATAACTGTGAAGGATGATCGCGGACATAGACGATCCAGTCATGAGGGACAGACTTTGACAACAGGTCAACCATGAACAACTGATAGGCGAATATGCCGCCGTTTGGCATTGTTGATGCTTCAGGCTGCATGTGCAGGGGCACGTAAACATATTTACGCTCAAAGTCGATTTCTTCGCAAAGCGCCTCATACCCTTTAATAAGCTGACGCCTGCGTATCGCGTGAGGCAAGCCGTCCTTGCCGCCGAATAGTTCCAGACCTTCACGTCGGCGAAGGATAGAATTGGTGATTGCCCCGAACCAATTGGTCTTGTGCCGCTCAATTTCTTGGCTATCGGTTTTAATCTTGTCCTTTAACACAAAATAATCGGGCATTATGTCGGAGGCGTTTGTCGCGCCTCTCAAATTGGTAAAGTGCGATGAGAGCCATTCCGGTGTTTCGAAATTTGCGCAATAGGCAGGATTCGCTTTGGCGCGTTCGAAATCTCGTATGATCTGTGTTGATTGGAATTCTGTGTCTTCAACAATATATGATAGGTCGTAATGATCCGGAAATAATATTCTTTTCATTATGAGCGTCTGAATATTTAAATATTTTGCACAAATATAAACACAGTATGCAATAAATCCGGTTGGAACATTTGAAAAAATTACAGCGTCAGGCTTTGTAATTTTAACGATATTGTATGCGAGCGACACGGAGCGAAGAAAGTCGGTTCGCGCGTCAATGCCTGCCGTCCTTAATGTCGATGAACGCAGTATCTTTAAATAGGCAAGCCAAAGCTTATCCAAGTGAGGCGATAGAATTTTCTGCACATCGAGCAGGGGCGCACTTTCAGGATTACAAATTGTCGCTTCATTAATCGAATCGTTTGGAATGAAATCGGGAAACGCATTCTTGCAATTTTTTTCGATTTCCGGGCTGCAACCAGCCCAATAGACGATTTGACTACCGGCTTCCGAGGCCGCTTGCAGCAGGCCGTCGTGCTGCCAATCAACGGCGAATCCGAAGACAACCAATCGGGACAACAACTACACATACTCCTGTTTCGTGAAATTCTGTTCGGTGACTTCTGTGGACTCTACGATATTGCCATCGATGACCTGGAAAAACCGGTCGGCGATCTTCGCGATCATAGGCCGATGACTGATTGCGATGACGGTAAGAGTGTCCATGGTTTGGTGATGAAGCCGTTGTAACTCGGTACAGATCTTTGCTTCCGTTTCTATATCCAAAGACGACGTAACCTCGTCTAGAATTAGAATCTTCGGTTGCCTGACAAGCGCGCGCGCCAATGAAAGTCTTTGCCTCTGACCACCTGACAGGTTCTGCCCCCGTTCGCTGACGATGGCGTGCAACCCCTGGGGCTGTCCTTCAACAAATTCCAGTGCGTTCGCAGATTCGAGCGCCTCACGAACCTGGTCTTCAGTTATGGCGTCATCGCCCAGCCGGATATTTTCGAGGATGCTGCCATTGAACAGTACGCAGTCTTGGGGCACATAGCCAATCTGAGATCTCCAGGACTGGCTGTTGAATTCGAATAAGCTAGTACCATCAACCAAAACATCGCCGGAATCAGGCTCCAGAAGTCCGATCAGTAAGTCCACGGTTGTGGTTTTGCCGCTGCCGGAGGGACCAAAGAAAGTGATGAATTCTCCGCGTTTGATCATCAGATCCGTGTCGACTAACACGGATTCTGTGTCGTGACTGAAAGTCACCTTGTCTAGTGAAATTTTATTCCAGTCCGCGATCTGGCGATTGCCGCGTTCGCGCTCCTCGAAACTCCGCGTTGCGTCACGTAGATTCATTACGAAATTGAAGGCCGGTTAACCTGTCGTGATGTCGCGCATGGTGAGGGGGAGTTCGCTAATGCCTTGGTGCAGCCGGAAAAATAGGTAAAGGACGGTCAGCAGACTCTCGACACTTCCGCTCCAAAAAGGCAGCAATACCGCCATGCCTATGGCAATCGAGATTGCGCCCATCGGTTCGGGGATCAGGCGCATGAATTCATTGCTAATAATACTGCGACGCTGCAGCACATAGAGTCTGTTGACGTCGGTCAGCACATTATCCTGAAA
>JABDJY010000114.1 GCA_013003285.1 Alphaproteobacteria bacterium
ACGTCGCTGTGATCAACGAGCTCAGCCGATGTACCCGTGTAGAGTACGGCACCATCATGCAAAATATATGCCCGATCCACAATATTCAGGGTCATTTGGGCATTATGATCGGTAATTAATACACCGATACCACGGTCTTTGAGATGGCCAACCAAGTCGCGAATATCGGCGACGGCGATCGGATCGATGCCCGCCAGGGGTTCATCGAGCAACATAAAATGCGGCCGGCAGGCCAGCGCACGGGCAATCTCGACCCGGCGGCGCTCCCCACCCGACAGCGCCAGCGACGGCGTGCGACGTAGATGACTGATCGAAAATTCAGCCATGAGTTCCTCGAGCAGCACTTCGCGGCGCTCGACCTCAGACTCGACGACTTCGATCACGGCGCGGATATTTTGCTCGACCGTCAGCCCACGGAAGATCGACGCCTCCTGCGGCAGATAGCCGATGCCCAACCGCGCCCGGCGATACATGGGCAAATCGGTGATGTCGTGGCCATCCAGCGAAATCGTGCCGGTATCGGGTGAGAGCAATCCGGTGATCATGTAAAAACAGGTGGTCTTGCCGGCGCCGTTCGGCCCCAAGAGGCCTACCGCTTCGCCGCGCTGCAAGCTGATGCTGACGTCGCGCACAACGGGTCGCTTGCGAAACCGCTTGCCGATATTGGCCGCGACCAAGCCGGCGTTCTCCGCCACCAATTGCGGCGCCGAATTGTCTTCCATGTGCGCGCCGTCAGACTTGTCGTTCATTACCGCGTCTTCCCGTCGTTGCCGCCTTCGCGCGGCGCCGTCGGCAAGAATATGCCGCGTACCCGCTCGCTCGGTTCCCGCGATCCCGCCGACTTGGTGAGGAGACGGCTGAGACCGGTGTTCAGATTAACCTCCGCCCGGTCGCCGTTCAATTGGGTCTCACCCCGCGTGATCCGCACACCACCGCTAACGGTGGCGAGCCCCGCATCGAGCTGGTACTCGCCGCGTTGGGCGGTAACAATATCGGTGGCGGTCGAGAGATGCACATTGCCAACCGCTTCGATCCGCTCCATCTTCGACGAGCGCTTATCGCCCTGTTTATCGTCGAAATGCGCGGTCAGCACATCGGCGCGCACCCGGCGATCTTCGCGAATGGCCAGTGCATCGCCGCGGGCAACCGCAAGCTGCCGGTCCTCGTAATACTCCAAACTGTCGCGCGCCGTGATCGTATCTTGCTGCGTCACGAGACGAACCTGATCACCGGTCATGATCAAAATGCCTTTGACCACGTCATATTCCGCCTTGTCCGAGGTGGCGACTTCGGTGGCCGACAAAATGCGGACATTGCCAACGGCGTCGATCCGGTAGATTTCGTCGGAGCCCGATTCCGTCGCGCGGTAATGGGCAACCAACTCATCCGCTTCGACGGTGACGCCGCCCTGGCTGGCCCGAGCGTCGCCGCGGGCTATATAGACCTGGTTATTACGCTGCCATTCGATGCCTTCATTGGCTTCGATATGAATGGGATCGCTATTGCCGCGGCCGAACCCCAATGATTGCGCCTGCGCGGCGGTGGCAAGCACCAACCCGGCAAGCGCCGCTGCAGTCAAAAAAGAAACGCGTCGCGTGTCGGTCATTGCGCGCCTCGCGCGCCGCGATAGACAAACATTTCCGACTTGCCGGTGAACAGCACCCGGTCGCCGCCATCAAAAATTCGGAAACCTTCGGCCTGCAGGGTTCCGAGCGGTCCCTGACCTTCGACCGCCTCATCACCCGCCGCCGACTTATCCTCGAGATTGAACCGCGCCGTCGGCGTGCGGAACTCGTGGCCGGCATCGTGGAAAACATTCACATCGCCGACCAGATAGAGAAACTTGGTTTCCTCTTCATACTCGCCATCGATGGCAGTCAACGCGACCCAGGACCCATCTTCGAGCACGATGTCGGCTTTGGGCTGCTCCAAAAAATAATACTCCCGGCCCTCTTCGTTCTTCAGGGCGCTGGTATCGGCGGTGATCTGAAACGGGCGCGACTGCGAATCGACGCCCAAGACCCGTGCGTTGAGCACCTGGGGTCGCGAGGTACCAATCGGGCCGACCGCCTCGGGGATGCGGAAACGGTCATCGTCGGAGGCAAATTCCGGCCAGGCAACCACCACGACAAGCAAGAGCATCGCCAGACCCGGCAGAATATATTTCATCGTGCCGACGAAACGCGACCGGCCAAACCCACCGCGCCGTCGACGCGGACCCATATTCGCAAATCGCTGCGACGCGGCGCTGGGCGCGGCGGCGGTGTCCGACTGCACCGTGGAGGGAGGCGTCTCGACCATCGGGGTCAGGCGATCCCCGCGCGCAGACAGTCATGCATATGCAAGATGCCCACCGGCGCGCCGTTATCGACGACGAACAATACGGTGATCTTATTGTCGTTCATGGTGCCAAGCGCCTCGGAAGCCAAGGCTCCCAACCGTATGGATTTTGGCGACTTGGTCATTATTTCACCGGCGGTCGCCGCGCGAAGATCGGTGGCAAGATGGCGGCGTAGATCACCATCGGTGACAATGCCGGCGAGGTGACCGGCGGCATCGACCACCCCAGCACAGCCGAACCGCTTGTTGGTCATGGTCAGAACCACGTCGGGCATGGCCGCATCGGGCTGGGTCAGGGGGAGTTCGTCGCCGACATGCATGATGTCGTCGACCCGCAATAGGCCCTGGCCCAATTTGCCGCCGGGATGCAGGACTTGAAAATCTTCGGTGGTGAAGCCACGCCGCTCCAACAGAGCCACCGCCAACGCATCGCCCATCGCCAGCGTGGCCGTGGTCGAGGTGGTTGGCGCCAAACCCATCGGACAAGCCTCGGCAATGGCCGGTAGGATCAGGGCGCTGTTGCTGTTCTCCGCCAGGGTGCTGGCGGGTTTGCCGGTAATCGCGATCAACGGAATGCTGAAGCGTCGGCAATAATCGATCAGATCGCCCAGTTCCGGCGTCTCACCGGAGTTGGATAACGCCAACACGGCGTCCGATTGGGTGATCATGCCCATATCGCCGTGGCTGGCTTCGGCCGGGTGGACAAAATGCGATGGGGTGCCGGTGCTGGCCAGCGTCGCCGAAATCTTGCGCGCAATATGACCACTCTTGCCCATGCCGGACACCACGACCCGCCCGCTCACCGCGAACAAAATTTCAACCGCTTGGCTGAAAGTGCCGTCGAGCGCATCCGACATGGCGCGCAAGGATTCGGCTTCGAGACGCAGCACACGCCGCGCCGCGGCCAGATCGTTCGCGCCAGCGGTTTCGGCGTCAGCGGCGCTGTCGTCCATCCTCTCGGCTTTCATCGGATTTGTCATTCAAGCGACAATTTCGTTTTGGGTTTCGGATAATGCTCATTCGGTTCAGACAATGGCCTTGTATATATCAAGGTAAGGGTCACAAATCGTAGGCGAATCAAGCACTTTCAGTATGCGGGGGCGCCATTGAAACGTCAACGCGACGCCGCCCCGCTCGGTTGTTCTCATCCGCCCTAACTGTGGGCGAAAATATCCACTTCGTCCCAACCGGCTAAATCGAGCGCGGCGCGGGTCGGCAAAAATTCGAAACATTCTTGGGCAAATGCCGTGCGATCCTGACGTTCGAGCATGGCATCCAGCCGCGTCTTCAAATCGTGCAGGAACAAAACGTCGCTGGCAGCATATTCCAACTGTTGCTTGCTCAGCTTGGCGGCGCCCCAGTCCGAGGTCTGCTGTTGTTTGGAAATCTCGACGCCGAGTAAATCGCGGCACAAATCTTTGAGGCCGTGCCTATCGGTGAAGGTGCGCACCAGTTTGGAAGCGATTTTCGTGCAGTAGACCGGTCCCGCCACAATCCCCAGGTCGCGCTGCAGAACCGCAATATCGAAGCGCCCATAATGGAACAGCTTTAGCCGCGCCGGGTCGCCAAGCATCGCCTTCAGGTTGGGCGCATCATAAGCCTGATCGCGGCCGGCCGGGAACTGAACCAGATGGGCCGAGCCGTCGCCGGCCGACAGTTGGACCAGGCAAAGATGGTCGCGCACCAGATTGAGACCGAGCGTCTCAGTATCCACGGCGATCACCGGGCCAAGATCGAGGCCGTCGGGCAGGTCGTTTTGATGCAGTTCTATATCCACGGGGCCGTCGCAATCGTTAAGTCGTGCCAGGCCACACCAGCCTTGCGGTGTGGCGTCGTTGCTACTCTGCGCTCGCGAACCTTGTCAATATCCTAACGCGGCGCCATGACGAAGCGTGCTTGGCAGGCTTGATGACGAAGCGCTATACACAATCGAGACATGTACGAGCGGTAACCGGCCGCTTTGAACCGAATACAGACATGGGGAGCCGACGCGCATGACACAACAACGGGTGACCGTTTTCGGCGGCTCGGGCTTCATCGGGCGCTATGTGGTCGAACGCTTGGCGGACCAGGGCGCGGTGGTCACCGTGGCCGTGCGCGACGTGGAAGCGGCTAAATTTCTGCGCCCCCTGGGGCAGGTCGGTCAGGTGACCCCGGTCAAGGTCAATGTCCGCGAAACCAACGCCGGGGCGCGCGCCGTCGACGGCGCCGATGCGGTGATAAACCTGGTCGGCATTTTGTACAAAACCGGGCGCCAGCGGTTCGATACCCTGCACGCCCAGGTTCCCGCGGCGATCGGCCGCGTCTGCGCCGACAAGGGTGTCGCGCGCGTGGTGCATGTATCGGCGATCGGCGCGCAGACGACGGCCTGGTCGGAATATCTACGCTCGAAGGCAGCCGGCGAAGAAGGGCTGCGCGAAAATTATCCCGGCGCGACCATTCTTCGGCCCTCGGTGGTGTTCGGGCCGGAAGATGGGTTTTTCAACCTACTCGGCGCGCTGGCCCGGGTGATGCCGGTGATGCCGGTCTATGGCGGCGGTGTGACACGCTTCCAACCGGTCTATGTCGGTGACGTCGCGGCGGCAATTGTCAGCGCGTTGGGCGATCCCTCGACCGCCGGCAAAACTTACGAGTTGGGCGGCCCAGCGGTCTACACCTATGCCGAACTCATGAAACTGGTTTTAGAATATACCGGCCGCAAACGCCTGCTTGTGCCGGTGCCTTTCTTCGTCGGCGAAATTCAGGCGGCGTTCCTGGGCATGATGCCCAAGCCGCTGCTGACCCGCGATCAAATGCTGTCGCTGCGCGGCGACAATGTGGTGAACGATGGCGCGCTGACCTTGGCCGATCTGGGTGTTCAACCCACCGCCTTGGAGGCGATTGTGCCGACCTATCTTCGCCGGCACCGCAAAGGCGGTCGTCTCGGGCGAACATCCGCCGCCTGAGGTCGCCCCACTCCATGGCTGCAACCACTGATCTGTTGCGCCAGCGTGAATTTCGCGGCATTCGCATCGCGCTAATCGCGCGGCTCATCATTATTATTGTCGCCCTGCCCATCGACCAGACATTGGCGGCAGCCTCTACGATCGGCCGGATCAATTCCCTGATCGGCCTGTCGGCGGGATTCGTCGTGGTGGCGCTCTTGCTGATCGCCCTGCATCGCACACGCCGGGTCCTGCTCGTTGGATTGGCGGCGGTGGCGGTCGATGTTGCGCTCATGGCGACACTCCTACTGGGCTGGTGGGACAGTATCGGCGGCACGGCGGTTCCAACGGCGCTGATGTTCAAAACCGCCATGGGCAGCCTGATGGCCGTATTTATCGCGCTAAACGCGCTGACCCTGCGCCCGCTTTATCCGCTGCTGGCGACCTTTGGCATGGCGCTGATTTATCTCGGCATCGGCGTGATTGCGGTGGGCGAAACCCAGACCCAATGGACCAACGACTATCTGACGGCCTATGTCGGCCCGGCCATATCACTGCCCCAGCTCGCCGGCGAGTTCGCCATATTGCTGTTCGTCGGTGCGCTTGTGGTCTCGACCACCTTTATCTCGCGCCGCCTGAGCCTGGACGGCATTAGGCTGGCGCGCGCCAATGCCCAGCTCGGGCGTTATTTTTCACCGACGGTACGCGATCAGATTAGCGGCGCCGGCGAGGATTTTCTAAAACCCGGCGGCCGGGTGCAGGACGTCGCGGTGTTATTTTGCGACATCCGCGATTTCACCCGCCTGTCGGAGGGCTGGTTGCCCGAGGAGTTGATGGCCTTCCTCTCCGACTATCAACAGCGCATGGTCGATGCGGTGTTCGCCCATGACGGCACGTTGGACAAGTTTATCGGCGATGCGGTGATGGCGACTTTCGGCACCCCCACGGCGCGCCCCGAAGCGACCCGCCAGGCGGTCGATGCCGCCATCGCCATGCGGCTGGCCTTGGCCGATCTCAATCGCGAACGCGCCGCGGCCGGCAAGCCGGAAATCCAGCACGGCATCGGCATCCATTGCGGGCCCGCCGTGGTTGGTAATGTGGGCACGGCAGACCGGCTCGAATATACGGTCATGGGCGACACGGTGAATGTGGCGGCCCTCGTCGCCGACCATTGCAAGGAGACCCAGGAAGATCTGCTGATCTCCGGGGCGGTGCGCGCGCAGCTGACCGGCCCCCTCCCGGCGCGGGAATTACCGCCGATCAAAGTCAAAGGGCGCCGCGAGGCAGTGCCCGTCTTTGCGCTCGATGGCGGCGCCAGCGACGTCACCGCCGGCAATGCCACGCCGGATTTCGGCCGCGAAGGCTAAGAAGGTTAGAGCGCGTAGACCCAGTACAGAATGCCGGCGCCCATCAAAACCCGGTAGATGACGAACGGGGTGAAGCCGGCGAATTGCAGCCAGCGCATCAGCAGAGCGATCGCGCCCAGGGCCGTAATGAAAGCCAGGATGCCGGCGATCACCGCGCCGCGGCCCGGCGCCGCATTCCCGCTGGCAATCAGGTTCAAAGTGATCGACAAACCAGCCC
>JABDJY010000118.1 GCA_013003285.1 Alphaproteobacteria bacterium
GCACGGTGCGGGTCGCGGAATCGCCGATCAGCACCACCGAGGCACTGCCGGCGCTGTCGTTGACGACCGCGCCGCCGTCGAACAGCGACAGCGCCCAGGCTTTTTCCACCGCGTCGTCGCGCAGCGCATACACATAAGATTTCTTTTCCAGGCGGGTGTCTTTTACCTGCACCGGGAACATGGTGTCGGGGCTGGCGAAGTAGTCGCCGTACGGGCGGCCCGGACTATAGTCGCGCTCGTGGCCGGTCTCGAGCGACAACACTTTGGTCTGCGGGTGCTTGGCCAGCCAGTTGGACCAGGTGGTGATCGCCACCGGGCGGGTGCGCAGAACGATATCCGACCGGGTCAGGGTGCCGACCACCGGCAGGCCGGTGAACTGGTTCCACAGAGAATTGGTCTCGCGGTCGTACATCAGCTTGTTGGACCGATAGAGGAAGCCGGACGAGCCGAACTCGAACGGCTTCTCGCGGCCATCGACACTGGTCTCGTACAGAATGCCCGAGCCGCACAGCGTGCAATAGGCCAACGCCACGGGAACGCCGCCGATCACATCGTTGAACATTTCGTGCCAGTCGAGGATGCGTAACGGATAGGCCCGCACATCGCCGTTGATCTCGACGCCGAAGACCAGTTCGTCGGGGGTTAGATAGGTGGCCGCGGTGGGCGCGATGAGTTCCGGGTTCACCAGTGCCGGGATGCCGTCCTTGCGTACGCCGCCCCAGACGATTTCTTCCAACCGTATGGTGTGATCGACGCCGTCATAGAGAAACAGGCGGAAGTTGGGATCGATCTGGCTAAAGACCCAGGCCTTATAGTCGGCGAAGCCGTCCAACGGTTTGATCTCCGGATGATCCTCCTGCCACAGCATCCATTCGTTCCAGCTGGTGCCAAAATCCTCGCCGGTCAGCGCCTTTAACGCGCCGCTGATGGTCCAAGGGTCTTGGCGCATGAAACGCAGGGCTTGGATCAGGGCCGGCACCACATCCGTCTCGCCGCGGTCGACCAGCCTGGCCATGACCTCGTTGCGCTCCAGAGTGCCGGTGGTGAGGACTTGGCGTAATAGTTCCTCGGTTTCGCTCAACTGGCGTTCGGACTCGGCGGGGGCATTGTCGCGGCCCGGCGGCGCCTGATCTTGCGCCTGGGCCGACAGGGGGATAGCGGCGAACAACAATAGTGTAGCGGCGAGCAGGCGCGCGAACATGGGCGGAATCCTTAGTATCCTGCACTAAACATAGCGGTCCGGGCCGCCGAGACTATTCACAAATTCTTGGGTTTGCCGGCCCAAAAGCGCCCTATCGGTGGATGACAATGGTCGTATCTCTGGTATTTTAGGGGGCCGCGCCACCAAGAGCGCGATCAACAGGGAATTAAAATCATGGCCGAAGCCTTTATCTGTGACGCCGTACGCACGCCGTTTGGCCGCTATGGCGGCAGCCTTTCCAGCGTGCGCACCGACGATCTGGCGGCGACGCCGCTCAAGGCGCTCGTCGCGCGCAACGATAAGGTCGATTGGGAGGCGGTGGATGATGTGATTTATGGCTGCGTCAACCAGGCCGGCGAGGATAACCGCAATGTGGCCCGCATGGCGCTGCTGCTGTCGGGATTGCCGACAACGGTTTCCGGCGCGACGGTCAACCGGTTATGCGGCTCCGGCCTCGAGGCATTGACCGCGGCGGCGCGCGCCATTCGTACGGGCGAAGCGGAAATGATAATCGCCGGCGGGGTGGAAAGCATGTCGCGGGCGCCCTTCGTCATGCCCAAAGCCACCTCGGCGTTTTCGCGCGCCAATCAGATCGAGGACACGACCATCGGCTGGCGTTTCGTCAATCCGAAGATGAAGGCGGAACACGGCATCGATTCGATGCCCGAAACGGCGGAGAATGTGGCGGTCGAATTCCAGATCAACCGCGCCGACCAGGACGCCTTTGCCTATCGGTCGCAGATGCGCGCGAAGAACGCCCAGGAGAACGGCCGGCTGGCCAAGGAGATTATCCCGGTGGAGGTGCCCCAGCGCCGAGCCGATTCGATCATGGTCGATACCGACGAGCATCCGCGCGGCGACACCTCGATGGAGGGGCTGGGCAAATTGCCGACGCCGTTCCGCGACGATGGCACGGTGACCGCCGGTAACGCCTCGGGCGTCAATGACGGCGCCTGTGCCATGATCATCGCCTCGGAAGAGGCGGTCAATAAATATGGTCTGAACCCCTTGGCCCGCATCGTCGGCACCGCGACAGCCGGTGTGCCGCCGCGCATCATGGGCTTTGGCCCAGCGCCGGCGACCCACAAGCTATTGGCGCGCCTTGGCATCAAGATGAGCGAGATCGATGTGATCGAGCTGAACGAGGCCTTCGCGGCGCAGGCGTTGGCGGTGACCCGCGATCTGGGCTTGCCCGACGATGCGGAGCATGTGAACCCCAATGGCGGCGCGATCGCTCTGGGCCATCCGTTGGGCGCCAGCGGCGGACGGCTGGCCATGACGGCCGCCTATGAACTGGCGGAACGCGAACAGCGCTACGCCCTGTGCACCATGTGCATCGGTGTCGGACAAGGCATAGCGACCGTATTGGAGCGCGCCAACTAGCACCGCTATTGGAACCCGGGCTCGCCTCTCGCATTGATTTTCAACGAAACTCCGAGGACGGAATGAGAATATTGATTGCCACGTTTGTAGCGGCAGGTTTGATGGCGTTTACCGCCGCCCCGGCGCTGGCCGCCGATCCGGTGACCGGACTGGTTAAGGCGGATCCGCAACCGGCGGCTGAAAGTCTGAATCCTGGTCTGGGCGTGACCTACTATGCGGGCGTCTTTAACAGCACCGACGAAATTCCCGGATGGGCGGAGTATAAAAAGGGCAAAAAGGGTGAGCCCATATTAATGCTCGACTATAATGTCGGCGACGGCGAAGTGCTGACCAGCGGCCGGGTCGATGAAGTGGCTGCCGATATTCGCGGTTTCATCCGCTTCGATACCGCCGGCACCTACGTCATGGCGATGCAGTCGAACGATGGTGTCGATCTGACGATCGGCGGCAAGTCCATCATCAAGGATACCGAAGTACACGCCGACCGCTTTTCCGAACTGGTGCCGGTCGAGATTACCGAACCCGGCTGGTATCCCTTCCACCTGCTGTATTTCGAGAAACGGGTCACGTCTACGGTCGAGCTTTTCTGGAACCCGCCAGGCGATGGGGGTACCATGGACTTCGTGCCCGCCGAAGCGTTCGCGCACATCCCTTAATCAGCTTCCTGATTATCCGCCGAGGCGTTGGGTACGATGAGGTCGATCTCATCATGCTCCATGATGCGCCGGTAATGGTATTCGATATCGTCGCGGAATAGTTGGCGCGTTAAGCCTTCGAGAATGCGCCGGATGCCGAAGCGCATGGTGGTCACCGAGCTGCCGGTCATGCCCAGGCTGAGCAACGTGCCCAGTGTGAAACAGTGGATGTGGTGCAGATAGGGGGCGTCGCCCGCTGTTTTTTCGGTGAATTCGAAGTTTCGGCCGAGATACGGATAGGTTCCCGCCGGTGCATAGTCTTCGCCCGGCGGTGGGGTAAAGCGGTCGCGCCACAAGGCGATCTTGTCGGCCAGTGCCGCTGTCTCGCCTCGCAAGTGGAAGTTGTTGATGTGGCCGGTCGCGGCGATGACGAAGTCGAACTTGTGACGCGCGCCGCCGACCGTCTCGACGCATATTTCCTGTCCGTCTTCGCCGCCCAGAGCAACCGATTTCCACGCGGCGTCTTCATGCATGTGAAAGCCATCGAGGGCGTTAGCGCGCTCGAAAGTCTCTTGCGGCGGCGGTTGGTGAGTGCACAGCACGTGACACGCGATGCGCCACCGTTCCAACTCGTCGAACTCGGTGAAGTGCTTCAGATAGGCGATATTGTCGAACGGCTTATGGGCATTCACCTTGGCGATCTCGCGCCGGCGCACGAACAAATGGGCTTCGCGGGCGCCGGTCTCCAGCGCCGTGGCGGCGTTATCGAAGGCACCGGCGTTGGCGCCCAATATGGCGATCCGCCGGCCTTTTAGCGCGGCGAAGTCGATATCGCCATTGGCTTGCGCGTAGCGGTCGGGCGGCAGCGCGTCGGTTACTAGCGCCGGTACGTGCCATTCGCCGCAACCTTCCAGCCCGTTGGCGAGTACCACTTCACGGGCATAAACCACCGTATCGCGCCCGCTGGCGCCGGTGGATTTGAGCGGCACGCGTATGAGGCTATCGGGCGACGCCGGGTTGTCGGCTTCCAAGGGGCCGACCTCGGTCTCGTTCCATACCGGAATTTTCAACACCCGCCGGTACCAGCTGAGGTAATCGTGCCATTCCAATGTCGGGAACCGGACCAGCGCGTCCCACGCCGCCGCGCCATGCTTGGCGGTAAACCAGGCGCGCGGGGTCAACGAGGGGATACCGAGATCGGGGCCGGTGAGATCGAGGGCGGTACGCAATTGGCGCATGCGCGCATAGGTGCTCCACGGCCCCTCGGCGCCCCGGGGGTTGCGATCGACGGCGATGACGTTGGTGACGTTTTCCCGCCGTAGCGCGAACGACAGCGCCAGACCGCTTTGACCGGCGCCGATAATCAGTACATCGACCACCGGCGCGCCGGACGGATGCTGGCGCGGTTGCACCCATTGTGTCTTCGGGTGGTCCAGTAGATCGAGATCTGCCTCGACCTGCCGTTCCAGTTCGGCCAGCGAATTTGTCATGGGAAGAGTCTTTGCCATCGAAATCCCGAGAATCTCAAGCTTTTGTTATACCATTGTCGCCCGCTGTCAGCGCCCAACCGGCCGTCGACGGCAAAAGTTGACAATTACGTGACAGGCGCGTGTCTATGGTCGGGCCCGTATCTGACTTACAGTTTAGGAATGTGTGGCGATGACAGACTCTGATGCGGTGCTACGGGCGAATGAGACATTCTACGCCGCCTTCGCGGCCGCCGACATGGCTATGATGACGGCTGTCTGGGCCAGCGACCTGCCGGTTGCCGTGACTCATCCGGGGACCCGCCCGCTCATCGGGCGCGACGAAGTATTGCAAAGCTGGCGCGATATTTTAGAGAGCGCCAGCGCCGTTGATATTATATGCACCGATCCACAGGTACAGTTCCATGGCGATGTGGCGGTGGTTCTGTGCCAGGAACATCTCAACGGCTATCGCTTGTCGGCGAGCAACACCTATCGCCTGACCGGCGACGGCTGGCGTTTGGTCTTCCACCAGGCCGGCCCCGTCGCGGTCGAGACCCCGTCGGCGGCGGCAAGCTCTAGCGTGGTGCATTGACACGGTGGTAGGGCACGAACATACCGGCGATAGCCTGAAGGCAAGTCGCGGCGTGGGTGGACAGGCGGTCAGCAGTGAGCGTCTGTCCTGGACGGCGCTGTTGTCGTTCGGTTCGATCTCCATGCCGGTGTCGTTATTGGCTATCGGCCTATTCATGTTTCTGCCCACGGTTTATTCCGCGTCCAGTGGCATCGCCATGCAGGATGTCGGCCTGATCATTTTCGCCACGCGCTTATGGGATTTCGTGACCGATCCGCTGGTTGGCTGGTTGAGCGATAAGACCCGCACAAGGTTTGGCCGGCGCATTCCGTGGATGACCCTGGCCTGGCTGCCGCTCAGTATCTCGGCCTATAAATTATTCCTGCCGCCGCCCGGCGTCGGTGCGAGCTATCTGGCGTTTTGGAGTTTCGTGCTGTTTCTGTCGGGCACGTCGCTGTTCATGCCCTATACCGCGATGGGGGCGGAACTCAGCACCTCGTATCACGAGCGCAGCCGGATCTTCGGCTATCGTCATGTCTTTGCGGTGTTGGGAACGTTGTCGGCGGCGCTGTTGTTTTGGTTCGTCAATAAACCGGGGGTCTACAATCCCGAGGCCGACGCGCTGGAACTGATCGCCTGGGTGGGGTTGATCCTGTTGCCGCTTGCCCTCTTGGCGACCCTGATTAATTGCCGTGAACGGCCGGTCGACGCGACGGTTTCGCGGGCCGATATTCGCTGGAAAGACGGCGCGCGCGTGATGTTCGGCAACCGGACCTATTTGCGGGTGCTCGGCTGTTATCTGTTCAACGGTATCGCCAATGCCCTGCCGGTGACCCTGATGTTCTTCTATGTGCGTTCGGTGCTGGAAGCGCCGGAATGGACGCCGATCATTCTCGCCTTGTATTTCGTTGCGGCCATTTGCGGCACGCCGCTATGGCTTTATCTCGCCGACCGCTGGGGCAAACATGTGTCGTGGCGCATCGCCTTGCTGGCGGCGGCGGCCACCCTGGCTTTCGTGCCGCTGTTGGGCGCCGGCGACGTATTCTGGTTCATGGCCATCGCCTTGATTGTCGGCGTGACATTGGGGGCCGATCTGGCCATGCCGGCGGCCATGCTGGCCGATGTGGTCGACCAGGATGTGTTGGCGACCGGCCGTCAGCGCACCGGCATCTATTTCGCGGTCTGGGCCATGGCGGCAAAGCTCGCCGCGGCGGCGGCGGTTGGCGTCGCGTTCCCCATCCTCGACTGGGCCGGCTACATCCCCGATATGTATAACGAGCCCGGCGCGCTGTTGACTCTGGTCATCCTGTTCGGCCTGTGCCCGGTTATTTTCAAGCTGCTGGCGGTACTGTTCGTGTGGCGCTACCCGTTGACCGCCGAAAAGCAGACCGAAATCCGCCAGGCCATCGCCGCCCAACGCGGCGGCTGAGCGCTAGCGCTTTCGCAACCCTCTATGCGAAGATCGCAGGTGCCGTAAATTTGCGGTCCGGCTCGCAACAATAAACCCAAGGAAACCAACATGCGCCTCAATCGGCTTCGCGAATATTGGCAGTCCGGCAAACCGGTTCTCAATGGCTGGTGCCAGATCCCCCATTCCCTCTCGGCCGAGGTGATGGCCCATCAGGGCTGGGACTCGATCACCGTCGACCTGCAGCATAGCGGGGTCAGCGAGGCCGATGCGCTCACCATGCTACAGGCCATTTCGACCACCGATGTGGTGCCCCTGGCGCGCGCGCCGTGGAACGAGCCCGGGGTGATTATGCGTCTGCTCGACGCCGGCGCCTACGGTATCATTTGCCCGATGGTCAACAACCGCGCCGAGGCCGAAGCCTTCGTCGCCGCTTGCCGTTATCCGCCCGACGGCATCCGCTCCAATGGTCCCTACCGGGCGCTGATGTATGGCGGCAGCGACTATCAGGCTCACGCCAATGCCGAGATCGTCACCCTGGCCATGATCGAAACCCAGGAGGCGATGGCCAATCTCGACGAAATCGCCGCCACGCCGGGCCTCGACGGGCTCTATATCGGGCCGTCGGATCTATCGATGGCGCATGGTTCGGCACCGGTCCTCGACCATTTCGACGGTCCCATCGTGCCCCTCATTGCGCAAATCCGCGAAGCCGCCCACGCTGCCGGTAAGGTCGCGGGCCTACATGGTGCCAGCGCCAAATACGCCATCCGGATGATTTCCGAGGGCTTCAATCTGGTCACCCCGACGTCAGACGTTCGTCTTGTCGCCACGGGTGCGGCCCAAATGGTCGCCGACATCAAGGCGGGATAGGCCAAAAAAATGGCCGGTCATTAAATGACCGGCCGAGGGGAGGGAGGATCAAACTTGGGTGCAGGGTCTGCAACGGTGCTGCGTTACCGCACCGTTAAGGGAAGTTGGAAAATGCAATTGTCATGGCGACCGGCACCAACGGCAGGGCGACAATTAGGGCAGTGAGGTTTAATCGGGTCTGACGTTTCATCGTGCTTTCCTCTCCTGCTCAGTTGGCCCCGGTGGACGTTGTACCGGAACCTTCAACATAGAGACGATTGCCCACGACGGCAGTGATCGGGATCACACTATATCGCACTTTTTCGAGATTTTTGTTGTGCGCCTTAGAAGTCGCGGACTTCGTTGACGATTTTCTCGAGCTGTTCCAGGTCGTTGACCACCAGCGCGTTCTTTTCGCGCTTCACCACGCCCTGTTTGGCGAGATCGCTGAGCACTCGGGCGACGGTTTCGCGCGTGGTGCTGACCCGCGAGGCGATGTCGGCATGGACCGGGATGGGAGAAATGCGGGCACTATTGCCGGTCTCGCCGGCTAGGGCACGGGCTTGGCGCAATATCTCCGAATGCACTCTATTGTGGGCGCCCAAGGTGCTGAGCTCCATGATCCGGTTAGTGGACACCCGCACAAACTGCGCCAGCTCGCGCAGTACCTCGATGGCCAGTTGCGGATGATCCTGCAGCAGATTGATGAACGTGTCCGGCGACATCGAGGCCAGCAGCGAATCGTTGAGCGCCACCACGGTGGCTGAGCGGGGCTGTTCGTCGATGGCGGCCAGTTCGCCGAAATAGCTGCCGGCGTCCATTTCATGGAAGGCGATCTCTTTGCCGGAAAGGGAATGGTTCACCACCCGGACCCGGCCGGTGATGATGAAATACACATCGCGGGAGTCGCTCTCATGACCGATGATTTCGTCTTGCGCGCTATAGCGCTGCCAGCGACAGCGTTGTTCCAGCGATTGGCGGGCCGCGTCGTCGAGCGTGCGCAGCAGTGGAATTCCGCTCAAACTATGGGATGGTTCCGCCATCGTCAGCCTGCAAATCCGCCTAATCCATAAAGTGTGGGTTGGCGGATAATGGTAACGCCGCCGCCGGTCAAGGGCGAGCGCGGCTCAGAGGCCGGCTACGCCGCCCCTTGCGGGCTCGGGTCCGGCAGGCGTTTTGATTTTCTGCCTTCGCGCCAGCCGACGGTGATCGACATCATGGGCGGGACCACGGCCAGGGTCAGAACCGCCGACAGGGCCAGTCCGCCGACTACGACCGAGCCCAGCCCGCGATACAATTCAGAGCCGGCGCCCGGAAACAGCACCAGTGGCAGCATGCCGACCACCGAGGTGAGCGTCGACATGAAGATTGGCCGGATCCGATTCTGCGTCGCCTTGGTTATGGCGTCG
>JABDJY010000150.1 GCA_013003285.1 Alphaproteobacteria bacterium
CCTTTATCGACCCCTGGGGCGACAGCGACACGCTGATCAACATCGAAAACATCTGGGGGTCAGAGTTCGGCGACTCCATCGTCGGGGTCAATGGCACCGACCATGTCTTTGTCGGGAACGACGGTAACGACACGATCTATGGCGGTGCCGGCGACGACAGCATCGTCGGCGATCTGTCTAATCTCGTAGGTAATGACGTTATTTACGGCGAGGATGGCAAGGACACGATTATAGCCTCAAACGGTGACGACCTGGTGTATGGCGGCGACGGTAACGACAGTCTGCTCGGCGGCGGCAACCGAGACACCGTGTATGGCGGCAATGACGACGATGTCATCCGCGGTGGACGCGGACAAGATGTCCTTTATGGCGATGACGGCGACGACACCATGTTCGGCCAAGATCAAAACGACACCATGTACGGTGGCGAGGGTAACGACAGTATGGATGGCGACGACGGCATTGAACCGCTTCCCACCAACGATATGATGTTCGGCGAAGGCGGCGACGACACCATGTTCGGCGGCGATGACAATGACACTCTGTATGGCGGCGACGGCAACGATCAGCTCGATGGCGGCAATGAACGAGACCTACTTCATGGCGGCAACGACGATGACATCATCCATGGCGGGTTTAGCTTCGATACTCTGTACGGCGATGCCGGCGAGGACACACTGTATGGCGATGGCAATGCCGACATACTGTATGGCGGCGCCGACAACGATGTCTTCGTGTGGACCTCGGCCAGCGAGTCGGGGACCAACCCGGGCACCAATGTCGATGTCGTCGCGGACTTCACAAATGGGGAAGATCTGATCGATGTCTCGGCCTTCGGCGGCACGTTCGTCTTCCTCGGCACGTTCGCCGACGAAGCAACTGCGGATACGCAGCTTGCGAATGCCAACGCCACGGACGACATCCTGATCTATATCGCGGCTTACGACGATGGTTCCGACACCATCGTCAAATTTGACTCCGATGGCACCGCGGACGCGAGTTCCGAATTCGAGATCGAATTGGAGAACTTCGACCATAACAATCTCGACGGCGGCGATTTCGTCTTGTAACGCGCCCGCCTCGATTGCTTACGCATCAGGCCGGGGTTCGCCCCGGCCTTTTGCTTATCCGAGCTGGGGCCCTACGCCGAGAGCAAAGGGCTGGGTCTGTATTTATTAAATGCCCTTGTCTTCGCCGTGCACGTGATAGGAGATATCGCGCGATGGCGGGCGGCCCATAATGTCGGCGTCGGTGGGGAGCCAGGCACATGGGTTCGCCCCGGGAGCCCAGATGGTCTTGCAGCTGCCCGGTACAAAGAATTCGACAAAGACGAGCTCGGCGTCACTATTGTTGACGAAAGAATGAACTTCGTGCTCGTAATTGTAGAGCACATCGCCGGCGCTAAGCTCGCAGGTTTCGCCCCCCAAAATCGCGGTCCCGCCGCCCGACAGAATGTACTGAAAATGCTCGGCCCCCTCATGGTGATGGGCCGGCGCTTCGGTACCGACCGGGTAGCGGATCATCTCACCGCGATAGGCCCCGGTGCCGGTCAAGGTACGGGTCGCCATATAAATACGCGTGCGCGCATCGTGCTCGGATTGTAATACCGGTTCGTGGGACCAGTCGGTGGTGCGCAACTCTTTCGGCGTGTCAGCAACGTCGGGGTCGAAACGCGCCGCGTCGGGCACGGTCGCCACCAACAATTGGGTGCCGTCCACCGCGGCGTTAAAGCTGCCGCTATAACCCAAGGGCATATAGGTCACGCCGTTGGGAACTAGCTCCTCACCGTAGCCGGACAGAGTACCCGAACCTTCGAGGACCTGCAGCCAGCCGAACGCATCGCCATCCAAATCGAGGTTAAACCCGGCGCCCTTCTCGAACGTCATGAGGTTGAGCAGAACATTGTCGGAGCCGGTATTTTCCGGCGATAGCAGCGACTTTACCGTAACTCCGGCGCCGACGGCTTCAGCGGCGACTTCCGCGCCGCGCACGATGATGGGCATAACCTACTCCTCAAAAAAAACTTCGATATTTCCGGCAATATGCCATCACTCGCCTAGGTCGACAACGGGCCTAGAGTAGGCGGGCGATCCCACCCCGTTAGGCGGTATCGAGATCGACGAACGCGTTGGGATCCCTCTCTCGGTAGGTACCACCGCCAAACCAGCGGACCGCGCGATAAATCGCCCAACATTGGAAGGCGCGGACAGATGTCTCTTTCATCGCCGCGCGGAATAACTCATCTGCAAACCGTCGATCATCGTCACGTACCTCTCCTTCCGGATCGAGATACTGCCAGGCGATGTAGAGGAAATCATGCACGATTGAACCTTCGAGATGCGGTCCAACGCGACCAATCCCGGCCAGCGAAGCGATACGCGGTGCAGACGAGAGATCGGTAAGCATGCCCCGCGGCACCGTTATTTCCCGGGTCTGCCCGTCTAATTTGAAGGAAACACGATACTCTTCACCGAGAATATATTCTGCGTCTTTTTCCTTATCACCGCGGTTCCTGACGGCTTTGGCTTCACGCCGCAAAATCATCGGTGTCAGATATTTGAACTCAGTGATCTGCGACCATGCACCCTCGGGATATGGATTGTCGATCTGCGGAAGATAAGGGTCCACGTTTCACCCCACTATTGCGGCAATCGCCAAACTTAATTTCTCGTCATAGCTTGGTAATATAGCTTCTTTACACGCAAGGTGAATAATCGCGCGCGCCATCGCCTGCGCCGACCCGCCCCCGGCCGCGACCTTGCCAGATCGCTAAACCCACAAAAGGTTAGGCCGACAATGGACCGAAGGATGGCGGCGAGACGCGGCGCTGCGACGCCGCCTCATAGGCCGAGGCGACCCGCATGAGGATATCCTCCTTGCCCGGCTCGGCGCGGAACACCAACGAGAAGGGCAGCCCGGGCTCGAGTGCCTTGGTTGGCGTGTGCGACGGGGTCGAGACGTATTTCGTGCCGTCCTCGCTCAGTGAGAACACCGGGTCATAGGCCGTGTCCACATAGCCAGCCGGGATCAACACCTCGGTGAGTCCGGCATTGGGGCCGTTGAACGTCTCAGGGCGCAGATTGTGAATGATGTCATATTGCGGCGGGCCGCCGATGATGCCTGGCGGCCAAGGCGTGTGCAGGCGCACCAGCCCGTCGAGATGGTTCTCCAAGATCACCATCATATCGACCCGGCGCAGCAGCTCGCGCAGCATGAGGCGCTCGTTGACGCCCTGGCGGTGGCCATGGGGATTGCGCGGATCGGTGACCTCTTCCCAGTTCTTGAACGACGCGCGTTGATCGTCGCCCCAGAATTTCGAGCGTTCGTTCAAACTTGCGAAATCGGTCAGGGTCTCAGTGAAGCCCCTCTCCCGCCAATCATCCGCCCGCCGCGAAAGATATTGCGGAATGTGGAAACGGAACGCCATAGCCATTTCCTGATGCTGGATGGTTCCGATATCCAAATTCGACGGCGGCTCGATTCGCCCCTCCGCCATCTCGATTATATAATCGATCGGCGACATGTCGCCCGAACCGAAGAATTTGCCGGGCATGAACTCGGTCGATGTGATCGCCGCAGCGAAGTCCTTGAAAATCGGTTCGCCGTTGGCGCCCAAACGGAACATCAAATCGGGCATGAATACCGGCACCAACCGCGCCAGCGCCATGCGGAAATCAACGCTCATCTGCTCGATCGCCGGGTCCGGTTGCCAC
>JABDJY010000172.1 GCA_013003285.1 Alphaproteobacteria bacterium
CGGTAGCCCAGTTCCTCGGCGTAATCGATGTCGAGCAACGAGATGCGCCGAATGCCCTCGGTATAGACGCCGTCGAAATTGATCCGGCTGCCGAATGCCAGGCTGGCCAATAGCGCCAGTTTCTGGCCGGCATCGATACCGTCCACATCCATGCTCGGCTCGGCCTCGGCGTAGCCAAGCTTCTGCGCTTCGTCGAGCACATCGTCGAACGACCGGCGCTGCACGCGCATCTCGGTCAAAATGTAGTTACAGGTGCCGTTGAGGATGCCATAGACCCGGGTGATGGCGTTGGCGGCGAGCCCTTCGCGCAGGGCCTTCACAATGGGAATGCCGCCGGCCACCGCGGCCTCGAAGTTCAGCGCCCGGTCGGCCCGTTCAGCAGCATCGGTCAGCGCCGCGCCATTGACCGCCAGCAGCGCCTTATTGGCCGTCACCACATGGCGTCCGGCGGCCAGCGCCGCCTCGCAGACCGCTTTCGCCGGCCCGTCTTCGCCACCGATAAGCTCGACAATTGCATCGGCCTCGGCCTCGCGGGCCATGGCGACCGGATCATCGAACCAGGTAAAGCCATCGAGCGAGACGCCGCGGTCCTTCGTTTTGTTCTTCGCCGATACCGCGGTGACGGTCAGCGGCGCCCCGGCACGGGCGGCGAGCAGTTCAGCATGCTCTTCCAGAACCCGGAGAGTGCCGGCGCCCACGGTTCCAAGTCCGGCAATGGCGATACGCAAAGGCTGGGCCACGATAATTTCCTTAAGCTTTAGCTTTGCGACGCCGCGAGAGGCGCCACGTTGCGGGTGGCGGCCGCGGCAACGATGTCGTCGCCCTGGGCGAGAAACTGCCGAATGCTGCGGACCGCCTGACGGATACGCTGCTCGTTCTCAACGAAGGCGATACGCACGAAGCCTTCGCCATTCTCGCCGAAACCGACCCCCGGCGACACCGCGACTTTGGCGTGCTCCAGCAGCAGCTTGGAAAATTCCAGACTTCCCAGCGCGGTGAAGGGTTCGGGGATCGGCGCCCAGGCATACATGGACGCGCTGGGCATGGGAATGTCCCACCCGGCGCGCGCCAATCCTTCGATCAGGACATTGCGGCGCGCCTTATAGATGGCGCGGGTCTCGGCCACGCAGTCCTGTGGACCGTTCAGCGCCGCCGCTGCGGCGACCTGGATCGGCGTGAAGGCGCCATAGTCGAGATAACTCTTGACCCGCGCCAAGGCGGCGATCAGGTCCGTATTGCCGGCGGCAAAGCCGATACGCCACCCCGGCATGGAATAGGTCTTGCTGGTCGAGGTGAATTCGACGGCGATGTCGCGGGCGCCCGGCACCTGGAGCAGCGACGGCGGCGGATTATCCTCGTCAAAATAGATTTCGGCGTATGCCAGATCCGACAGGATGTAGATATCGTGCTGCCGGCAGAAGGCCACCACCTCGGCATAGAAATCGAGATCGGCGACATAGGCGGTCGGGTTGGCCGGATAACACAGCACCAGGGCCACCGGTTTCGGCGCGGAATGCAATACCGCGCGTTCCAGCGCCGGCAGGAAATCCGAATCCGGCTTAACCGGCACGTAACGCACCGCGCCATCGGCGATGATAAACCCGAACTGGTGGATCGGATAAGACGGGTTCGGCACCAGAATGACATCGCCGGGACCGGTGATCGCCTGCGCCAGGTTCGCCAGTCCCTCTTTCGAGCCGATAGTAACAATGGCCTCGCGCTCAGGATCGAGGGACACGTTAAAGCGGCGCTCATAATAGCCGCACAGCGCGCGCCGCAAACCGGGGATACCGCGTGAATTCGAATAGCGGTGGGTCTTGGGATTGCGCACCGTCTCGACCAATTTTTCGACGATATGGGGCGGCGTTGGCAGATCGGGATTGCCCATGCCGAAGTCGATGATGTCGTCGCCATTGGCGCGGGCGGCCGCCTTCATCGCATTGACTTCGGCGAAGACATACGGCGGCAGCCGTTTTATGCGATGAAATTCATGCTCCATATCAGCACCTTTGCGCCAAACTCATTGGTGGCCGCCCCTTCACGGGCAAACCCCTAGGTCCATTTGGCGTTGTTCTAATGGGCCCCGGTCGTCTGGCGAGCTTTATCTATTGGTCTATTGACGGAAATAAACTTCGGCCCGGCGGTTACCCGCCTCACCTGTCGGCATGGTTTCGGAAAACAGCTGGCTGTCATCGGCAAAGGCCTCGACCTGCACCTTCTGGGGATCAACGCCCATGGCAATCAACTCTGAGGCAACCCGGTTGGCGCGGGCCAGGGAGATACGAAAATTCGCCAACTCATGCTCGATTTTATCGAGTTGCTGGGTGCGCCCACTGGCATGTCCAATGACAACCACGTCGGCGTTGTTCTGGCGCTGGGCAGAGGCCACTTGGGCAAGAACCTGTTTATCCCGGTCATCGAGTCTGGACGAACTATGGGCAAAATGAATAGTCGCCACCTGCTCATCAACCGTGACTTGGGTCGCCCGCAGCGGGAAACTCGAGCCGCCATCGAGCGCTGTGGGATCGACCCGAACGCTGGGGGTCGGTCCGGTGGGCAACGGAGTCACCGGCGGGGGCGCAACCCGGGGAATTGGTTCACGGACTAAGGACGTCGTCTGGCTCGGTGTTGCTGAACTCGGTGTCGCCGACGACGTCTGAGTAGCGGCGTCGGATGAAATGGTCGGCGGCGGTGGCGCGACCGTGGTGGCAGGCGCCGGCACCGTTTCACGGGTCGACCCCTGCAACCGGATCGACTGATCGCTATAGCGCGCATTTTCGCGGTCGGCGACCAGGCCTTCGACAACACGCTGGCGCACGTCAGGCGGGGTCGCATCATCGGGCCGCGGCGGTACGCTCGACAGGCTAGGTGTGGGCTGTCCACTCGCGGCGGCACTTGCCTCATCGCCCCCGGCGCGCACCGCCGACTGTCCAGCTGTCGCGGGTGCTTCAGGGCCATCGTCGAAAATACCAAAGACATCGAGATCCGACGCGCTCGAGCAGCCGGTCAAGAGGGCGACCAATGAGAACACGACCAATGTTCGGGCGCGTTTCGCCTTCAACTGAAATGGTGCCTTCGACACTTGCGCGACTTCCATTGCCAGATTCCTTTTCATCGTACGATCCAAAGCTGATGCCATCGAAACCGCAGCCTCAAAAAACAATTTTATTGCAGTGCAACATAGCTTGCTATTTGTTATAGCACCTAACAACTCACATGCGCGCTGTATCAATACGCGAATCGTCAAAAGCGCCGCAAATATAAAGGATTGGCCAATGCCGGATCAACCAGCCAACGAAGGTGATTCGACACCGGGTGACGCGATGGGCGAATCGATCGCCAAAATCGCCGAGCAAAGTCAGCGTCTGATCAACAATTTTGTTGCCCAGCAGGGCGATCAATTCGGTATGGCCGACCCGTCGAACATCGGCAACGCCTTCCTTGAATTGACCACCCGCATGATGGCGAATCCCGCCAAAATGATGGAAGCCCAGATGGCGCTGTGGCAAGGCTATGTGGATCTGTGGCAAGCGACCGGCCAGAAAATGATGGGACAAAGCGTTGACCCCATCGCCACGCCCGAACACGACGACCGCAGATTCCGCGGTGACGATTGGGAAGAAAATGTCGTGTTCGACTATATCAAGCAATCTTATCTGCTGTCGGCGCGTTGGCTGCAGAACACCGTGAACGAGGTCGAGGGTCTCGACGACAAAACGGCGAAGAAGGTCGATTTTTACACCCGCCAGTTCGTCGATGCGATGGCACCGTCGAATTTCGTCATGACCAATCCAAAGGTCTTACGCGAAACGATCGACAGCAAGGGCGAAAATCTGGTCAAGGGGCTGCAAAACCTGCTCGACGACATGGAGCGCGGCGGCGGCCAGTTGAAAATTCGCCAGACCGACGAAGACGCCTTCGAGTTGGGCAAGAATATTGCACTCACCCCAGGCAAAGTCGTCTTCCAGACCGACTTGATGCAGCTCATTCAGTACGAGCCGGCCACTGAAAAGGTCGACAAACGCCCGCTGCTGATTATCCCACCGTGGATCAACAAATATTACATTCTCGACCTGCAGCCGGAAAATTCGTTCGTCAAATGGTGCGTCGAGCAGGGGCTAACCGTCTTCGTCGTCTCCTGGGTAAACCCCGACGAGAAACTGGCGAAGAAATCCTTCGAAGATTACATGCTGGAAGGACCACTGGCCGCCCTCGACGCCATCGAGCAGGCGACCGGCAAACGCGACGCCAATGTCATCGGTTACTGCTTGGGTGGTACTTTGCTGGCCGGGACGCTGGCCTATATGGCGGCCAAGGGTGACAAAGGCTTCAAGAGCGCAACCTTCTTTACCGCTTTGACCGATTTTACCGACCCCGGTGAGCTGGGTGTCTTTATCGATGAGGAGCAGCTCGCCTCCCTTGAGGACCGCATGGACGTCGAGGGTTATCTCGATGGCGGCGCCATGGCCAACACTTTCAACATGCTGCGCGCCAACGACCTCATCTGGTCATTCGTGGTCAACAATTACCTGATGGGCCGCGACCCCTTTCCATTCGACTTGCTGTACTGGAACGCGGATTCGACCCGTATGCCGGCCGAGATGCACAGCTTCTATCTGCGCAAGATGTACCAGGAAAATAAGCTGGTCGAACCGGGCGGTATCGAATTGGACGGCGTGCCGATCGACCTCAGTAAGATCGAGACCCCGGTCATGATGGTATCGACCCGCGAAGACCATATCGCGC
>JABDJY010000252.1 GCA_013003285.1 Alphaproteobacteria bacterium
GTGCAGCACCGCACCATTGACCGAGTAAAAGCATGCCCGACTATCGTAAAAGCGACGAAGCGTTGGCCCGGCTGTCGCCCGAACAGTTCCGCGTCACCCAGCAAAGCGGCACCGAACGCCCGGGAACCGGCGAATATCTCGATAATCATGAGCCCGGCATCTATGTCGATATCGTGTCGGGCGAACCGCTATTTGCCTCGTCCGATAAGTTCGAGTCCGGTTGCGGCTGGCCGAGCTTTACCAAGCCCATCGAACCCGCCCATGTGAATGAACTGAGCGACAACACCCACGGCATGGTCCGCACCGAAGTGCGCTCGACCCACGGCGACAGCCATCTCGGGCATGTCTTCCCCGATGGGCCGACCGATCGCGGCGGCTTGCGCTATTGCATCAACTCGGCCTCCCTACGGTTCATCCATCGCGACGACATGGAGAGCGAAGGCTACGGGGATTATCTCGACCAAGTGGAGGATATCTGATGACAAGCGAAACTGCTGTACTCGCCGGCGGCTGCTTTTGGGGCATGCAGGATTTGATCCGCAAACTGCCGGGGGTGATATCCACCCGCGTCGGCTATACCGGCGGCGATGTGCCAAACGCCACCTACCGAAATCACGGCACTCATGCGGAAGGTATCGAGATCGTCTTCGATCCGGAGCAAACGAGTTTCCGCACTCTGCTGGAATTTTTCTTCCAGATCCATGACCCCACGACATTAAACCGTCAGGGCAATGACATGGGGCCCAGCTATCGCTCGGGCATCTACTACACCAGCGACGCGCAAAAGCAGGAAGCGGAAAACACCATCGCCGACGTCGAGGCCTCGGGTCTGTGGCCCGGCAAGGTGGTGACAGAAGTCGCGCCGGCCGGTGACTTTTGGGAAGCCGAGCCGGAGCATCAGGATTATCTCGAGCGCATCCCGCACGGCTATACCTGCCACTTCGTCCGCCCCGAATGGAAGCTGCCGAAACGCGCCGACGCCGCGTAAAGGGTAATTACAAGACAGCCTGAAACGTCGCGATTGCCAGGGGCAAACGCCGGACTTATCCTGGCGCGGGGCCGCGCATATCGACCACAGCGGCGCCGAGGATGCGGCCCTGCCCGCGTTCCTGGATGAGTACGGCGCAGAAGTCGCCACCCGGCGCGTCCAGTTCGGCCAGACGCTGCACCATATCAGCGGCCTTGCCATCCCAGTCGCCGACCGGTCGCATGATGCGGACAACATTGAAGTTCACCAGCGTACTGCCGGTATTTTCGCCACGGGTCACGACGGTTTTCTTTTTCGCGTCGAAGCGGACCAGGATGATTTCCGCCTCACCGCGGTAGACCGCCTCCGGCTCGGGGATTTGGATGCGGACCTGGCCGGCGGAGACCCGCGTTATGTCAACGTCGATGCGGCCGCGCCGGACCTCGCCCGCCTTCTTGATGGATCCAAGAATATCGTCGGGGCGATTGCCCGACGCATGCATGCGGCCGTCGATCACGACTTGTGGCGTGAACACATAGGGCAGGCCGAACCGGTCGAGATATTTTTCCTGACGCTTGGTGTAGGCCGGTTTGGAAAACGGGTCGGCCCAGCCGATATAGTCCCAATAGCCAACATGGAAACTCAACCCCAGCACGTCGCTGCGCTGGGTCAGCTCACCGAGAAAGGCATCCGCCGGCGGGCATAAGGGGCAACCTTGCGAGGTAAATAATTCGACCACCGTCAGGCGTTCGCCGGCCTGGACCGGGGGCGACGTCATGGCAACCAGCATCAAGCCCGCAACTAACACCAGCGAGCGCAATGCCGATAACGGTGATAGGAGGATCGTCATCGCGTCAATATGAAACGCCAGGGTCTCACACGCCAATCAATTGACGGTGACAAAACCCCTAGGCGGCGTCCTTCATCATGTTCCGCAGCACATACTGCAAGATGCCGCCATGGCGGTAATAATCGACCTCATCCAGCGTATCGATGCGGCACAAGAGGTCGATTTCGCGCACCGCGCCGTCGGCATAGGTGATCTTGCACGGCACATCCATGCGCGGCGTGATCTCGCCTTCGATACCGGTCAGGTCGAAAATCTCCGTGCCGTCGAGACCGAGCTGCTTACGGTCGAGCCCGTCCTTGAACTGCAGCGGCAACACGCCCATGCCCACTAGGTTCGACCGGTGGATACGCTCGAAGCTTTCCACGATCACCGCCTTGGCGCCCAATAGGCGGGTGCCTTTGGCCGCCCAGTCGCGGCTCGACCCGGTGCCATATTCCTTGCCGCCGACAATGACCAGCGGCACGCCGTCGGCCTGATACTTCATCGCCGCGTCATACACCGACATAGGCTCGCCCGAGGGTTGGTGAACCGTCACACCACCTTCGGTACCGGGCGCCATTTCGTTGCGGATGCGGATATTGGCGAAAGTGCCGCGCATCATGACCTCGTGATTGCCGCGTCGCGAGCCGAAGGAGTTAAAATCGATCGGGCGCACCTGATGCATTTTCAGATAGTCGCCCGCCGGACCGTCTTCCTTGATCGAACCCGCCGGCGAGATGTGATCGGTGGTCACACTATCGGCCAGGATCATCAGCGGCCGGGCGCCGACGATATCGGAAATTTCGCCCGGTTCCGGCGACATGTCCTCGAAGAAACTGGGATGGCGCACATAGGTCGAACCATCGTTCCACTGGTAGGTCAGCCCGGTGGCGGTCTTGATGTTCTGCCACATGGGGTCGCCGGCAAAGACATTGTCGTAGCGATTGCGGAACATTTCCGGCGTCAGCACACTGTCCAATATCTCGGAAATCTCGGCATTGGTCGGCCAGATGTCTTTTAGATAAACATCGTTGCCGTCTTGGTCCTGACCCAGCGCATCATTGTAGAGATCGACCTTCAACGAGCCGGCGATGGCATAGGCCACGACCAGCGGCGGCGAGGCCAGATAGTTCAGCTTGGTGAGCGGATGCACCCGTCCCTCGAAGTTCCGGTTGCCCGACAGCACTGCGCCGACGCCGATATCGCCCTCAATAACGGCGTCATGGATCGCCGGATCCAATGGGCCCGAATTGCCGATACAAGAGGTACAGCCATAGCCCACCAGGTCGAAACCCAGCTCGTTCAATGGCGCTTGCAAGTCGGCCGCCTCGAGATAATCGGTCACCACCTGGCTGCCCGGCGCCAGGGACGTTTTCACCCAAGGCTTACGCATCAGGCCCTTTTCGCGCGCCTTCCGGGCCACCAGACCGGCGGCGACCATCACCGAGGGGTTCGACGTATTGGTGCAGCTGGTGATGGCGGCGATCACCACCGCGCCCGGTTCAACCGTGAAATCGGTGCCGGCGGCCGCGGTCGCCGTTCCGGCGCCCATATCGGCCAAGGCCTGATGCGCGCTCTCGACCATGTTCGACAGCGTGACCCGGTCTTGCGGGCGCTTGGGACCGGCAAGCGACGGTTCGACGGTAGAAATGTCGAGCTCGAGCATTTCGGTAAAGAGCGGCGCGGCAGAATTCTTGTCACGCCACATGCCTTGCGCCTTGGCATAGGCTTCGACCAACGCCAGCTGCTCTTCCGAACGGCCGGTGAACCGCATATAGCGCATGGTCTCGCCGTCGACCGGGAATATGCCGCAGGTGGCGCCATATTCCGGCGCCATGTTGGAGACCGTGGCGCGGTCGGCCAGGGACAGATGGTCGAGCCCGTCGCCGAAGAATTCAACAAATTTGCCGACCACGCCCTTGGCGCGCAGCATCTGGGTGACGGTCAGCACCAGATCGGTCGCCGTGGTGCCCTCTTTCAAGGCACCGGTCATCTTGAAGCCGACCACTTCCGGCACCAGCATGGATACCGGCTGGCCCAGCATCGCCGCTTCGGCCTCGATACCGCCGACACCCCAACCCAGAACGCCCAGGCCGTTGACCATGGTGGTGTGGCTGTCGGTGCCGATCACCGTATCGGGATAGGCCACGGTGACGCCGTCGATCTCGTCGGTCCACACGGTCTGCGCCAGATATTCCAGATTGACCTGATGGCAGATGCCGGTTCCCGGCGGCACCACGCGGAAATTGTCGAACGCGGCCTGGCCCCAGCGCAGAAACTCGTAGCGCTCGCCATTACGCTCGAACTCCATCTCCACGTTTTTGCCGAACGAATCCGCTTGGCCGAAGTTATCGACCATGACCGAATGGTCGATCACCAGATCGACCGGCGATAGCGGATTGATCAACCGCGGGTCGCTATCGAGTTTTTCGACCGCCTCGCGCATGGCCGCCAAATCGACCACCGCCGGCACGCCAGTGAAATCCTGCAGCAGAACGCGCGCCGGACGATAGGCAATCTCGCGGCTCGACTTGCGTTCCTTCTGCCAATCGACGATCGCTTGCACGTCTTCCACCGTGACGGTGCGGCCATCTTCATGGCGCAGCATATTTTCCAGCAGCACCTTCAGCGAATAGGGCAGCCGCGAAATATCGCCATACTTCGCAGCGGCTTCACTCAAGCTGAAGTAATCGTATTTCTTACCACCAACATCGAGGCTGCGGCGGGTGTTCAAGCTATCTTGGCCGGTCGTGGACATCGACGGGATTCCTTCTCAATTGCCGGATGCGTTTAGTCGGTCGGCCTGACGGCAGGGTGGCGACCCAAACAGCGTCAGATTTCGGCCATATATATGCTAAAGGCGATCACGCGCCAAGCAGGTGCGCGCAGGACCGATTCGGGTGGCGGCCCTATTCGCTTTGCGATGTCGACCGACCCGGCGCCGAACCAAGATCGACCTGGGAAACAATCAACCCGCCCAGCACCAATAGGGGCAGCGCGACGACCAGAGCCAGTATCACGTTGCCGCCGCGCGCATTGATGGCGGCGCTGGTCTCTGCGACGGTTTTCCGGCCGTGCCACATGGCGGCGACGATATTATCGCGGGTCAAAAACCAATCGACGAGAACCGCGGCAACATGGATGAACACCATGAATTGCAGCAACGAGCCGGCGAGCTCGTGGATGCCCAGCATCAGTCTGGCGGTCGTGGCGCCGGCCAGGCCGCCGACCAGAACGCCGGTTCCGGCCGCCAAGAAGGACAGTCCCAGCAGGATCAGAACCGCCCACCCCCCCAGCGGGTTGTGGCCGATATGGGCCGGCGGGGCCAGGCGCAGAAGCTGTAGGGAATATTGCCGCACGGCCGGCCAGCCGGCGACAAAGGCGGTGAAGCGCGAATGTTCGCCACCGACAAACCCCCACACCAGGCGAAACAGCACCAGCAGCAGCGCAACGATTCCTAATATGGCGTGGATGGTATAAATCGGGCCGCTGTCGCCGATAATGATCAGCGCCAGAATGATCGATCCGGCCAACGACCAGTGAAAGGCGCGGGTCGGCAGATCCCAAACATTGATTGATTTCATCGTACCCCGCTTAACTTACGAATGGGAACATACGAAAGTTAGATTTCCCCCACAGGCCCCCGCCTATGCCGATCCCATCGGTACCCGCTCTGCAATGTGATCGGCCAGCCGGTCGGCAGCATGGGAGCGACCGGACGGTGGCCGCAACAAAGCTATATCGACCGACGGCAACACAGGAAAGCCTTCATCGGGGGAAAGCTCACGCAATCCCGCCGGCACACTGCTGCGCGCCAGCACGGTCACCGCCAGACCGGCCAAGGCCGCGGTGGTCAGGCCGGCGGTGGATCCGCTGGAATAGGCGATGCGATACGGCCGCTGGGTCTTGTCGAACGCCGCCAGGGCCGACTCGCGGAACAAACAACCGGGCTCGAATACGGCCAGCGGTAGCGGGTCGCGTTCATGCGCCATATGACGGACCGAGGTCGCCCAAACGATACGCTCGCGGCGGATAATTTCACCGCCCTTCAGCCATGACCCCGCGGTCAACAGCGCTACATCCACTTCGCCTTTTTCGAAGGCGCGGCAAATCTTGGCGCTCACCTCGCAGCGCATCTCGACTTCGACATTGGGATGGGTCTCGGCAAAGTCCGACAGCACTTGGGGTAGGAACCCGGCGGCATAATCATCGGGCGTGCCGATCCGCACCAGGCCGGTGACTTCGGGCTGAGACACCGCGGCCAGGGCCTCGTCATGGAGATTGAGGATGCGTCGCGCATATTCGACCAACGCCAGCCCTTCACGGGTGAGGCTGGCTTGGCGGCGATCGCGCGTCACCAAAGGCTTGCCCACCGCATCTTCGAGCCGCTTGATCTGCATGCTGACGGCCGACTGGGTGCGGTTCACCTGGACCGCAGCGCGCGTAAAACTGCCGGTTTCCGACACCGCAACCAAAGTGCGCAGCAGCGGCGTTTCGAGGGTCATATCCATCATGTCTATCTATCAATTATTTTGATCAATGTCATAAATATTATTCGTTTGATTGATTTCAAGTTCGGCCCCATCTTCCGATCACACTCGCAAATACTAGGAGTTCGGGCCATGACAGACACAATCACCTCGCTCGTCGGCAGCGTTTCGCGCCTTTGGACGCGTCATTTCGCGCCGATCGAGAGGCGCAATTGGTCGATTGGCGGCGCGCGCCCGAATCCTCAGATTACCGACCCGGCACACGCAACTAATTTGGCCGATCAGCTGCTAACAAACCTGCATAACCGCAATCTACGCCGCCGCTGGAAGCATGAACTACGGGACTTAGACGACCAACAGCTGCGCGATATCGGTGTTTCGCGGTCTGACGTCGAGCGGACCGTGGGCCGGCTGCGGTTCTGGATCTGAGCGAAAAATCACAATTCCGCCGCAATAATACCCAAGTCTCGCCAAAACGCCCGCCCATATTAATCCTGCCGGTCGTGTCAACTCCATCGGGCGCCGCCGGTAGCCTCCGACATCCAGCCCACCCCCAAGGGCCGATGTTGATCCAGGGCCTGAGACCGCCGGTTGCCCCCAACCGGCGGTCTTTTTCATGACTATGCGCGCCAAACTGCCCCTCGGCAGCGACTCCGCCGTCTGCTAGGTTCGCCCGCGCGAATTCAAGCCGGGTGCGAAACGGGCGGGGGCAATGCAAGGTTTAACGGTGAAAGAGCTCGACTGCGTGCGCGGCGACCGCTTGGTCTTCGCCGGGGTCGCGCTCGCCGTCAATCCGGGCCGCGCCCTGTTGCTGTCCGGCGCCAACGGTAGCGGTAAATCGAGCCTATTACGTATTCTGGCGGGCTTGCTGCCACAAGCCGCCGGCACATTGACCTGGGAAGGCGAAGATATCGCCGACGACGCGGAAGCCCATCGCCGGCGCATCGCCTATATCGGCCACGCCGATCCGGTCAAACCCGGGCTCACGGTGTGCGAGAATTTAGAATTCTGGGCCCGGCTCTATGGTCTCGAGCCCGAGATCGAGCCGGCGCTGTACCAATTCGGCATCGAAGCGCTGGCCGACTTACCGGCGCGCTATTTATCGGCCGGGCAGCGCCGCCGGCTCACCCTGGCGCGCCTGGCGGTGGGCCAGAACTCACCCTACGGACCGCCGCTGTGGCTGCTCGACGAACCGGCGACCGGGCTCGATCCCAGCGCCGTCGCCATGCTGGCCAATTCCATCCTCGCCCATCTGGCCAATGAAGGCGTGGCGATCATCGCCAGCCATGGCGGACTTCTCGACGAGGCCCTCGGCGGCCATGCCGACCGGCTCGACCTGCAGGACGCGGCGCCATGATCGGGCTGCTCCTGCTGATCCGCCGCGATCTGAAACTGGCGTTCCGCGGCGGCACCGACGCGGCCATGGCGGTGGTGTTCTTCATCCTCGCCGCCACGCTATTTCCCTTCGGCGTCGGCCCCGATCCGGAAATACTACCGCGTATCGGCGGCGGCGTGATCTGGGTGGTGGCCCTATTGGCGGCCATGCTGAGCCTGGAGCGCATGTTCAGCGCCGACTATGAGGATGGCAGCCTGGAGCAATTTGTCCTGTCGCCCTTGCCCATGGTCATGGTGGCCCTGGCCAAGATCATCGCCCACTGGCTGACCACCGGCGTGTTGCTGCTGGTCGCCGCGCCGGTCTTGGCGGTGTTCTACAATCTGCCGGCCGCTGCCTTTGTGCCGTTGATCGTCTCCATGTTGCTCGGCACACCGACCCTGAGCCTGATCGGCGCCATCGGCGCGGCGCTGACCCTGGGCGCGCGACGTAGCGGAGTTTTGATTTCCCTGCTGGTACTACCGCTCTACATTCCGGTTTTGATATTTGGCGCTCTCGTCGTCGATAGCGCGCTGGCCGGCCGCGAGTATGGCGCCCTGCTGATGGTGTTGGGCGGATTCCTTCTCCTCGCCTTAGCCGCCGCGCCGTGGGCTACGGCGGCTGCATTGCGCCAGGCAATCGAGTAGACTTCACCCGAACATCGAAGAGAGAACCGACCCTTGTTGCATCGTTTCGCCAACCCGAACCGCTTTTCCCGCCTGGCCGCGGCGGTGCTGCCCTGGGTGACCGGCGCGACAATTATTCTGTTCGTTGTCGGCATCTATTTCGCGCTGTTCGCCTCGCCCGCCGACTATCAGCAGGGCGAGACCGTACGCATAATGTATGTCCATGTGCCGGCCGCCTGGGTCGCCATGGCCTGCTACACCTTCATCGCCGTGATGAGCGCGGTGTCGCTGATCTGGAAACACCCGCTGGCCGATATCGCGGCGCGCTCGGCCGCCCCCCTGGGCGCCGGCTTCACCATTATTGTGCTGGCCACCGGTAGCCTGTGGGGCAGGCCCACCTGGGGTACCTGGTGGGAATGGGGCGATGCGCGGCTGACCTCGGTTCTGGTTCTGCTGTTCCTCTATCTGGGGCATATTGCGCTGACCCACGCCTTCGACAATCCGGCGCGTGGCGCCAAAGCCGCTGCCGTTCTGGCTTTGGTAGGGTTCGTCAATATCCCGATCATCAAATTTTCAGTTGAGTGGTGGGCCACGCTACACCAGCCGGCCAGCGTGATTCGCCTCGATGGGCCGACGATTCATTCGTCGATCCTGATTCCCTTGCTGATCATGGGATTAGCCTTCACCTTCTACTTCGTCACCATGCTGCTGGTGCGCATGCGCGCCGAACTGGCGGCCCGCAAGGCACGCGCCCTACGCCTCAACGCCGCCGAATAAAGCCGAATAATCATGAAATATCTCGTCGCCCTATCCACGATATTGTTCGCCCTGACAACCGGCGCCGCACCTAGCCACGCCGAGGGCAGTGTCAAAGAGGGCGCTAGAAAGTACGAAATCCGCTGCAAGGCGTGCCATACGGTCGAGCAAGGCGGCGCAGACAAGGTGGGCCCCAATCTATTTGGCGTCATCGGCGCGAAGGCGGGTAAGCGGGCCTTTAGTTTCGATCTGCGCCATTCGAAAGCAATGAAGGAATCGGGAATCATCTGGAACGACGAAACCCTTGATGGGTTTCTTGAAGACCCGGATAAATATCTGCCCGGCACCAAGATGCCCTTCGTCGGATTTCGCAAAAAATCCGACCGCGACGATATAATCGCTTACCTGAAGTCCGCGACCAAATAACCGCGCTTTCATTCCTTCACATCATATCAAATAGACGCGAGGGCAGTCCTTGCGTCGCCGCCGTGTGTCACAGTGCGACTGTCTCGCATCGCGTTGTCGTATCTGATTGTTATTCCATTGATACAATTCAAGGCGAAACGCGACCGCGCATTTCACAACACAACAATCACGATGATCTCCTAAATCGATAAGCCCGGCGCAACGGGCACGATTTCGTAAAACGTCAGGAGATCAGCAATGAATAAGATAACAACCCTACTCCTCGCCGGTGCATTCGCGGTGTCCGCCGCAACCAGCGCCGCCGCACAAACCGATCCGCCGCCCTTCGGCGGTCCAGCGGATGTGTCTTTCGCCAACCAATTATGGGCAGCCATGACCGAAGCCCGTCTGGTTGGCCCCAACGCCCTAAAAACCACGACCTACCAGGGTGGCACGGGCCTGCACGCCACGACCCTAACCGCGCTGCAAGGCATGGTTGCGGTCGAAGCCAATAACGGCCTCGCCATCGTCAAAAACAATTTCGCCGGCGCCGAGGGCAAAGACGTTACCGACGCCGACATCATCGAACGGCCGCAGGATTTCGGCGGCCCAACAACCGTGATGTACCAGCGCAAGGGTTTCGACCCCGAGAACCAGGACTGGTTCTGGGCGGTCTACAAACCGAATGGCGACGTCGTCGTGAACCCGTTGGGCCTCAACATGGCCGGCCGCATCGTCGGCGGTAACGCCATGCCGGAAGCGCCCTTCAACTGCGTGGCGTGCCACAAGGGCGCACCGGGCAACGACATGGTCTTCCTGCACGACGCGGTGCCGGAGATTAAGTAAGACCTACCTCCAACCGAACTATTTACCCGGTACGGACCGGGCGCTTGCCGTAGCAGGCGTCCGGAACGGGCGACACCGAAAGAGCCAGTTTCATGATGCGTTATCTCCTCGCGGCCATTTTTGCATTTACGCCAGTGGCGGCGGTCCAGGCCGAAAATCCGGCGCAGGTTGTCAGCCTCAAACAGACGATGGCGTGTGTCGGTTGCGATCTGTCCGGCGCCCATCTGCGCGTCGCGCGCCTTCCCGGCGCCGATCTGACCGGTGCCGATCTATCGGAAGCTGATTTGATTTCCGCCGATCTGGGCCGCACCAACCTGACCGGCGCCAACTTAACCAACGCCAATCT
>JABDJY010000253.1 GCA_013003285.1 Alphaproteobacteria bacterium
AAAGGCGTCTTGGCTCTAGACAATGGCGCGTTAGCCCTCAAGCCGCTTGACGCCTCCCTCGTCGGCAGTGCGGTTTCAGGCGATATTGGCGTCGACACCCGAAGCGTACCCGCCTCCGTATCCTTCAATGTAAAAGCGCCACAACTGGATATCGGTGAATTGCTGCGCGAGTTTGCCGACCTCGACAAGTTGCGCGGTGGCGGGGCGATGAATGTCGCGCTGCGCGGCACCGGAAGTTCGGTGGCCGAAATCATGGCCAGCCTCAATGGTCACTCCCGATTGCTAATGGGCGAAGGCGAAGTGAAGAACGACTTTCTTGGCACGGTCAGTGGTCTTAGCCAGACCGTCGGCGAGGTATTTGGCAAAAAGGAATGGATCGCCATTGAATGCATCGCCAGCGATTTTGAAGTCACCAATGGCGTCGCCAACAGCCGTATCAATGTCATCAACACCGAGCTCTTATTGATAACCACCGAGGGTAAAGTCGACCTCGCGCAGGAAAAGCCGGATCTTAAGGTGTCGCCAAGTCCGAAGGGCATCGATCTAAGCTTGGCCGTGCCAGTGAATGTCGGCGGCTCCCTGGCAAACCCCACCTTTACGCCAGACACGCTCGCAACGGCGAAGAAGATCGGCGGCATATTGGGCGCGATCGCCTTTCCGCCTGCCGCCATCCTCGGACTGGGCGAACTGGGCAGCAGCGATAATTCCTGCCTTCAAACGGCCAAAGCGGATAGTCCACAACCACAAGCCGAGCCGAGCAAACCCGAAACGCCGGTCGAGGCCGTTACGGACTCAGCGAAGGACGCCATCGAAGATGTCGGTAAAGGTTTGAAGAAACTATTCGGTAATTGATCGAGCGTATCAGGCGATACGCTGGCGGCGGCTAGGCCTTGCCGATCCGCGGCACGTCCGCATCGTGCGGGCCGAACGCTTTATCGAGGATATCCGTACTGCTACGGGCCAAATCGATACTTTCCGCCAGATATCCGAGGATCTTGATATTATTGTTCATCACGGCAATCGCTTCCGGCCGGTTGTCTCCCATGATTTTGGACGCGCGAAGGATCATATCGTTCCTGATCGCCGTCAGGATATCTTCCAGCTTGAATCCGTCGGTTTTCTCGTCGGTCACCAAAAACTTCGTAGACATTGCGGGCCCTTCCACGGATGAGTTGCGCCGCCATTTTATCGAAACCTGGTGAAGGAAATCTTACCGCAGTTATCCGCACTTAATTGGCAATCCAGCCCCTATTTGCGGCATATATCTGTGTTTAGAGCCAATATTTCTACCGAACAGCATTATTAGGACCTATCATTCGCCCATGAGGGTAATGCGTTGATCTGATGGGTAATTATCCCGGCGGTGGTCCTTGCCGCCCTGGCCTATGCGTTTTGGGACCACCGTAAACAAAGCAACCGCCTGGTTACTTTGTTCACGCCCATTGCCGAGGCCTATGGTGGATCTGTAAAACCCGCCACCCTTCTTGCCTTGCCGCAGCTTCGCTTTGACCATGAGGGTAGAAACTATTTCATCGGCGCCATGGCCAATGCCGGCAACCGCGTTTCGGGTTCCGCCAGCCGGCCCGGATTCACAGGGGCCTTTTCCTTCGCCAATGTCGAGATTGAACGCGATACAGGTCAGGATTTGAACATCTTGCGGACCGACCGCCTCGACCGTGCCGCCATTCGAGTGATCGGTTCGGTTTCGAAGACCTCTCTATCGACGTCGGGCGACTCGGCCTTCGACAGCGCTTTCCGAATCAAGTCGAAGGATCAAGCTTTCGTAAACCACATTGTCAGCCCAGAGTTGCGCCAAATGCTGCTAAACTCTCCCCAACAGCGGCTCGAAGTAAATCTCAAGGGTTCTACAATCAGCGTGCATATAGACGATTACGTGAAATCCGCCGCACAGCTCGATGAGATGATCGGGATCGTCACCCTGTTGGCTAAGACCTGTGAGGCCTCATGAGCGGCAAAATTATATGAAACTCGCTGGCGTCATAATTGTCTTTCTTTTGATCTGCGCGATCTCCGCATGGCTGTATCTGGCAAGTGTACCCGTGCTCGTCCATCGCACATCACCGGAACTCGACCAGACAATCTTTATCCTCATCGGCCTGCTCGCCTTGGCAATCGTCTGGTGGTTTGTCAGTGGCCGCCATTGGGGCTTCGCCGTGATTGGATGGTTGGTGCTGGCGGTGCCCTTCAGCGCCCACGTCCTGTGGCAGGGCCAGACGCTGCTCGCCGACAGCAAGGGCGTGACCTTATCGCGCGAGATGGCGGTTGAGAATTATCGCGAAACGCTAATCTTCTGGGATGGCTTCGATGGCCCGATGGGACTCGAAATCGAACTGGACCTGGTACATTCGCCCGGGCTCGACGGTCTCGTCTTCACCCCTCAGATCCGCATGGCGCCGGCCTATGATATCGCCGCGGAAAATCTCCAAAGCTCGCGCACCTTCAGCGGCGGCTACTTCAAGGATTGGCATATCGGCGAAAAAATCGACAACCTCACTCTGCTCAAGCCCGTGC
>JABDJY010000305.1 GCA_013003285.1 Alphaproteobacteria bacterium
GGTCATGCGTTTGACCAATTCCTGCGGACCACCCAACCATTTGGTGACCTTCATTTCGCCAAAGCCGCGATAGAAAGCCAGTTGCACTTCCAAACCGCCGAGTTCCTGCGTCGCGGTAAACATTTCCGATTGGATCGCGACCGCCATATCCCAGGTCGGTTCGCGGCTCGCCGTGGCATCAATGGCAAACAGTAAACGGCCGCGATGGCCGGGCGCGGTCGATTGCGCCACCGCCGCCACCTTGTCGAGAAACGCCTTCACTTCCGCGTCGCTGGACTTCACCGGGGTTAATTTATCGCTTGTCCCGTTCATGCTATCGGCGCGCCACCTACCATCTAGGGCATCGACCGGCTCGGCGTTGGTAAATCCAACTCCGGCGTGGTCGATGTTGTTTCGTCTTCGATCTGTCGCTCCACGCCAATCGCTTGCAGGACTCCCCTAACTTCCTGCAAGGCGGCGAGGTGCGACATTGTCAGTCTTACGTCGGTCCCCTGTTCGCGAATATCAAGCAATGTCAGGCCTTTTAGGAACAATTCGCGAAATATTACCCGTTCGCTAAAACCGGCCACCAGACGCAATCCGAGCCGGCGCGACAGGTCGGCCAGCGCCATATCCATGTTGCGTTTGTTGCGTGACTCCAGCGACGCCAGTCGATTACGCATCACCACCCAATCAATCGAGCCATCGCCGCGTTGCATGCGCCGTTTCTTCTGTTCCCAGACCATCTCCGAATATTTGCTCGGTGCCAGCATTTTATAAGTATTCAAGTCGATACGCCCGAGCAGGTCCAGATCGACAAAACTATCGTTGAGCGGCGTGATCAGCATATCAGCATGTGAATGGCCTTCGCGCGACAGATGGTTATCGCTGCCCGGCGTATCCAAAATGATGAAGTCGCAATCCGACAAGGCGGCGATGGCGCGCACCAGCCGTTCGCGTTCTTCTTCTTCGGCGGCAAACCGGTCGCGCAACTCGCTACGGCCGACCGACCGGTAAAGCGGATGCGGTAATTGCATGCCATGGCGCGCGGCATAAATCCGCCGGTTGTCGAAATAGCGCGTCAAAGAACCTTGCCGCGCGTCGAGGTCGATGGCGCCAACCCGGTAGCCTTCGCGCAAGAGGCCGACAATGACGTGCATCGCCGTCGTCGATTTGCCGGTGCCGCCCTTCTCGTTGCCGAAAACAATAATACGTGCCCTGCGAACCCGGTTCGCCGGAGACGGTCCATCAGAAACGCCGGACCTTAAGGTTGTCAGTTCGTCTACCATCAGACCGTTTGCATCCATACAGCGGTATCGTGGAAAACCGCGCCGCCATTGGGTAGTCCGCGATCGGCGCTCACAAGCGCATTTATACCGATCCCTTCGACAAACGTCTTATTCGGCCAAATACCCTCAATGATCACCGTATGGGGTTGAACCCCGTCGAAGGCACGCACATGGACGATGACCGAGCCTTGGGCATTGCCGACCCGCACCTGTCCGCCATCGGTTAACCCCAGCTCGGCGCAGATATCGGGATGAATTTGCGCTTCCGGACGGCCTTCCTTGGCGATCGACGTCTTGGTTTCGGCGAAGCTGCTATTGAGATAATTGCGCGAGGGCGCGGTGACCAAGCGAAAGGGATGCTCCGGCGTGGTCTGATCGATGATCGCGAAATGGTCGGGCATTTCCGGCATTGTGTCGTGCAGCGGTCCCAGGGCCGACCAGTCCGCCTTGAAGTGAAACTTGCCGTCGCTATGACCAAAACCGTCGAGAAAATGAGCTTCTTCGAACGCCGGCGCTCTATTTTCCCAATGGCCGGTCCAGATGGTCTCAGCGTCGGGATAACCCGAATCTCTCAAAATGGCGTCCATCAATTCCCAGGCGGTCATCTCGAACCCGGGATGCTCGGCCCCCAGGCGCTTTGCCAGTTCGCAATGAACCCAATGATTGGGTCGCGACTCGCCGATCGGGTCGATGACCTGCTTGGTCACATGGAAGAAGGTGTTACCGCCGCCGGTATACATATCGTCATGTTCGAGAAAGGTCGTCGCCGGCAGCACGATATCGGCCATCTGCGCCGTCTCGGTGAGGAATTGCTCATGCACGCAGGTGAACAGATCGTCGCGGGCAAAACCATCGCGCACTTTCAACAAATCCGGCGCCACATTCATGGGATTGGTGTTTTGGATAAACATCGCGGTGACCGGTGGGCCGTCACCGAGATCGTCCGGATCGCCGGCTAATATCGCGCCGATGCGTGATTGGTCGAGTACCCGTACATTTTGATCGACCCGGTCGAGCCCCATGATGAGCGTTTGGTCGATATTGAAGATGGCGCCGTTGGAATAAAGCGCGCCGCCGCCGCGATGCTGCCAGGCGCCGGTGACCGCCGGCAGACAACTCGCCGCATGCATCTGCGCCGCCCCGTTGCGGCTTCGCGAGAAGCCATAGCCCAGGCGGATGAAACTGCGCTGGGTCTTCCCATAGAGCCGGGCAAAAGCGACGATCTCGTCGACGGTCAGCCCGGTGATCTCGGAGGCCCAAGCCGGCGTGCGCGATTCCAGGTGGCGTTCCAAATCGTCGGGAACATCGGTGTACTTCGCCATGTAGGGGCGGTCCGCATAGCCTTCCTTGAACAGCACATGCATCACCGCGCAGGCCAAGGCCCCGTCGGTACCCGGATTGACCATCAGATGCATGTCGGCCTGCTTGGCGCTGGCATTGCGGTAGGGATCAACCACGACAAGCTTGGCGCCGCGCTCTTTGCGCGCCTTGGCGATGTGGGTCATGACATTGACCTGGGTGTGCACCGGATTGGTGCCCCACACCACGATCAGGTCGGACTCGGTCATCTCCAGCGGATCGACCCCGCGCTTCGACCCGGCACCGGCCTTCCAGCCAGCATCCGATAAGGCGATACAGAAGGTCGAATGCTGCCGCGAATAACCTTTGACGTGGCGCAGCCGCTCAATACCGTCGCGTTGCACCAGCCCCATGGTGCCAGCATAAAAATATGGCCATACGGTCTCCGCACCATGGGTCTGCTCGGCCAAGAGCAACCGTTCCGCCACCTCATCGAGCGCATCGCTCCATGCCATTGGCGCGAAGCCCTCACGGCCGGCCCCCTTTTCGCCGGTCCGCCGCAGCGGCGTCAGTAAACGGTCGGGGTGATGGGTGCGCTCGGCGTAACGGGCGACCTTGGCGCAAATGACCCCGGCCGTGTAAGGATTGTCAGCCGCGCCACGCACCCGCCCAATGGTCTGCGGGTCCAGACGCTCGACTTCAAGGGCACAGGTGCTCGGGCAATCATGGGGGCAGGCCGAGTGGACGATTTCCACTTTTGCCTGGTCTTCCTGTGACGTGTCGCTGCGAGAATGGTCGAGCGGCATGGCTTCTATTTCCTCGATCCCTGATCAGAATAGCCACCGTCCTATATGCGGCGGGATTCTAACAAGCGTAACTATAGCTGAGCGGTCGAATAGGGTCGATTCAACCATGTATTATTCATCGATCTCAAGGATTTGCGTGCAGCACGCCGTCCGGCCTGAAAGCCCTGAAGGCAAAGGCGAATGTAACGTCATACGCCACATCCTCCAATGCCCCACCCGCGCCCTTGCGCTGGACGATCACATTGCCCACATCGCGGCCCGCCAATATCAACGGATGATCGTGCAAGGAGTTCTGTCCGGCCTCCCAATCGATGGAGAATTCTGCCGTTTCAATGCGCTTGCGGGTGCGGACCAAGTCGAGCGTCCAGGCCTCATCACCGATCGCCACGACGCGCGTCAGAGGCGACATGTCCTCCGGCAACTCATAGGGATAGCGTTCGCGCAGCATGGCGTGCGATTGGGTGGCCCATTCACTGTCCATGCCCTGATAGGGGGTCTCTCCATAGGGATGGGTTAGAACGTTACTGGGTATCAGAAGTTTGCCGTCCGGCGCGCGGCTACGAAATTTGGCGAGCGATTCCAGCCGCGCCGGAACGATCCGCATCAAGGTACCGCTTTTAGCGCCGACAATGGCCTCACCAGTAAATTGCTGCCACCAGCTTTCCGACTGCTGGTCGTACATCACCATGTCGAAATGCCGGATACGCCCGGTATTGCCGAATTCCAGAACATCGCCGCCGATCCGCCGATCATAGACCACGCCGGAATTACATAAGGGGCAATAGCTCACCAACACCGGGACCCCGCCCACTACGTCATTGACGATTTCATGCCACAGCAGCAGGCGCAACGGATAGGCCCGGGCGTCGCCATTGATGATCAGCGAGAGGACCGGCTCTAACGGTCCCATGGCGGTCAGATCGGACACCGGTTGAAATCTTGGCGTATCGATCGGTTTTATGGTGTCGCGGTAATTTCCGTCGTCGCGGATTTCGTCGAGATCAATTGTGGTTCGTGCGAAATCCGTGTTGGGAAACTCGCTTTTCCAGAGTTCGAGATTGGCGGAGTCAGCGGCCACCGGAACCGTCAGCAGCCATCCCACCGCCGCCAGCGACGCAAAGCATCTTAGAAACACGTCAACCTTCGACAGGTTTGCCATGTGAGCTTATCCCCCAAGCAGGACGAAGGAGATAGGTAAACCTAGAAATGCAGCGTTCCATCGGGGACGAAGGCGCTGAAGGCGAAGGCAAAGGAGACGTCATAGGCGACATCTTCCAAACCGTTGTCGGTTTTCCGTTGAACGATGACGTTACCGACATCACGGCCCTGAGCAATCACTTGGGCATCGTGGATCGAATTCTGTCCCGCTTCCCAGGTCAGAACCAAATCGTCGGCCTCGATACGCTGGGCCTCTTTGAGCTTCGCCAAGGTCCACGCCTCTTCGCCGACCACGACGACACGCTCCAGCACCCGGACCCCGTCGGGGAGGTCATAGGGAAAATTCAACCGCGCCAAAGCCCGCGGCAAGGAACGCGAGTCCATGCCCACATAAGGTGATGCACCATAGGGGCGCGCGCGATCATTTTCCGGCACCAATATTTTACCATTTGGCGCCCGTTCGAGAAATTTCTCAAGCGACTCCAGACGCGCTGGCAGGCTTTTCATACTCTTGCCGGTCAGTGATCCGATCATCGCCTCGCCGGTGAACTGCTGCCACCAGCTTTCGGTCTGCTTGTCGTACATCACCATGTCTTTATGGCGTAGACGGCCGGTATTGCCGAAATCGAGCACCTTGCCATCGACCCTACGGTCGAAGACCACGCCAGAGTTACACAGCGGGCAATAGCTGATCAGAACAGGGACCCCGCCGATATCCTCGTTGACGATCTCGTGCCACAGCAGGATACGCAACGGATAGGCGCGAAAATCGCCGTTGATGCCGATCGAGAGAACCGGTTCCAGCGGGCCGATATCGGTTACCTTATCGGCATCCACATAGATCGGTTTGGCGACCGGGGGAATCGAATCACGCGTATTGCCGTCGTCGTCGATCTCCGACAATTCGATCGATCGCGATTCGAAATCGGTCAGGGGGAATTCGCTTTGCCAAGCGCGTAGACCCTGGGCGGAGGCCCCGGGGAACGCGTACCAAAAGGTGGCGGCGGCGATTACAAGAACGGTGAAGGCCAGCCCATACCTGGACTGGCCTCTCCGTAATAGCGACACTATTTTCATGGTCGTTTGTCGTCTCGTGTCTACAAGATGCGATCTATTTGTTGATCGTACCTTCCTTGTTAAAGGCGTGGAACGAAAAGGCGAAGGTCACGTCATGGACGGCATCGACAAGCTTGTCGCCTTCCTTACGTTGGACAACGATATTGCCGATATCCTGACCGTCAGAGATGTTGCGCTCGTCCATGGCGGCGTTTTGACCCGCTTCCCAAGTGATAACCAGATCACCTTTCTCGATACGCTTTTCACGGCGCAGCAAGTCGATCGACCAGGCCTCGTCCTCAACCGCAAGGACATAGTCCAGCGGACGGATGCCTTCGGGGAAGGAACCGCGATAGAGGAAGGGCTGCGGTGAGGAATCATACCCAGCATAGGGATTGAAACCGGCACCACCGCGCGGGCTCACCAGAACTTCACCGTCCGGGAAGCGGCCTTTGAATTTGTCGAAGGATTCGACACGTACCGGCAACATGGTCAACTGCGTCCCGGTATGCTCGCCGACAATACCTTCACCGGTGAACTGCTGCCACCAGCTTTGGGTCTGCCGGTCCCACATGACCAGATCGGAATTGCGCAATTTGCCAGAGACCCCGAAATCGTAAATCGTGCCGTTGACGTTGCGATCGAACACAATGGCCGAATTACATAGCGGACAATAGGTGACCGTGATCGGTTTGCCGTTGAGTTCGTCATTGACGATCTCATGGGTCATCAAGATACCCAGCGGGTAGGCCTTCGCCTTGCCGTCGATGTTGACGGTGATAACCGGCTCGGTGCCTTTATAGAGATCTTGAACTTTTTCAATTGAGGCGAAGCGCGGATTATCGATGGGCGGGATACCGTCCTTCGGCACGCCGCCGGAGAAGATTTCGTCAAACGGAACGTTCGACTTGGAGAAATCCGTACTTGGCCATTCCAATTTCCAGAAAGCTGGGTTGGCTTGGCCTGAAGACGCCACGACTAAGACAAGTACGCCGGCGCTAATTGCCGCAATGGTGCGGCTCCATTTTTCGGTAGTGAACAGAGGCATGATGAACATCCCAATTCTTTCATCTCGAGTTTCAGGACCGTGCAATTCCCAGCGATAAATTGCTAGAGAAAAAAAGATGGCGGCGCGTGCGCCGCCATCAGTTGCTCCAAGCGTTCGTAGAATGGAGAAGCACGATGATCATGATTAAAAGATACTGCTTTTCGCGGCCTTTAAAAGTAACACCGCGTCACGTGTTTGTGACCCTGTAAGGCGCAGTTATCGGCCCTTTTGGCGCCCGCCGACGGTAACGCAATTGACTTCCCCGAACGGCTCTGGGCAATGCCAAATAAAGGGGAAATCGAGCAATGTTGCGTCGAGGCTCGCATGGGCGTTATCGTCATTGTTCTGTTTAGGGGCGGGGGAGTACCAAAATGAAACCGGCAGAATCTTATGACGCCATGTGCGCACAGCAGCGTTGGCGCATTCCCGATCATTTCAACATGGGCGTCGCGGTCTGCGATAAGCAGAAGCAGCGCGATGTGGCGCTGATCCACCCGCTGCCCGACAACGAGGTTCGCGAATACACTTTCGGCGATCTGAAACGCCTGTCGAACCGACTGGCCAATCTGCTGGTCGCCAAGGGCATCAATCGTGGCGATCGGGTCGGCATTCTGCTGCCGCAGACGCCGGAAACCGCAACCGCCCATGTCGCCATCTACAAGGCCGGCATGGTGGCCATGCCGCTCTTCGTTCTGTTCGGCGCCGACGCGCTGGAATATCGGCTGGCGGATTCCGGCGCCCGCGCGCTCATCACCGACCGGGAGAACGCCGCCAAGCTGGTCGGCATCCGCGACCGCTTGCCCAATCTTGAAGTTGTGCTGTCGATCGACGGCCCGGGCGAGGACGGCGCCGGCGGCGCGTTGGACTTTCACGGCGAGCTGGCGAAAGTCTCCGACAAGTTCGATCCGGTCGACACCCTCGCCGAAGAGCCCGGCCTCTTGATCTACACATCGGGCACCACCGGTCCGCCCAAAGGCGCGCTGCACGCCCATCGGGTGCTGATCGGCCATATGCCCGGCGTCGAGATGATTTTCGACTTCTTCCCGCAGCCTGGCGACGTAGCCTGGACCCCGGCCGACTGGGCTTGGATCGGTGGCCTCTACGACGTGCTCATGCCGGCGCTCTATCGCGGCGTGCCCCAGGTCATTAACCCGCCGGGCAAGTTCGATGCGGAGGCCGCGTTCGAGTTGATCGCGCGCTTCGGCATCAATGTCGCCTTCATCCCGCCCACCGGCTTAAAGATGATGCGCCAGATAGCGAACCCGCGCGACCGTTGGAACTACAGCCTGCGCACCGTGTTTTCCGGCGGCGAGGCGCTGGGCAACGAGCTCATGGGCTGGGGCCGCGACGCGCTGGGGGTCATCATCAACGAGGCCTATGGCCAGACCGAATGCAACGTCATCGTCGGTTGTTGCGGCGGCATCATGACGCCACCGCCCGGCTCCATGGGCCGCGCCTCGCCGGGTCACGATCTAAAAATCCTCGACGAAAATGGCGTCGAGGTGCCGCGCGGCGAATTGGGCAGCATCTGCTGCAAGGCCCCCGACCCGGTGATGTTCTTGGAATATTGGAACCAGCCCGAGGCGACCCGCAACAAGTTTGTCACCGACGCCAACGGCGATGAATGGCTGGTCACCGGCGACACCGCCAAACAGGACGCGGACGGTTGGATATTCTTCATCGGCCGCGACGACGATGTGATCACCTCGTCGGGCTACCGCATCGGCCCGGCGGAGGTCGAGGACTGCCTGTTCGCCCATCCTGCCGTCGCCCTGTCCGCCGTGATCGGCGTCCCCGATCCCGAACGCACCGAGCGGGTGAAGGCGTTCATCATCCTCAATGAGGGGTTCGAAGGCTCGGACGAGCTGGCGCGCGAAATCCAGACCCATGTGCGCACCCGCCTCGCCGCCCACGAATATCCCCGGGAGGTCGAGTTCGTCACCGAATTACCGATGACAACGACGGGCAAAATTCAGCGCAAGGTGCTGCGCGAAATGGAAGTGGCGAAGCAGGCGGCTGAGTAAGCCGCTACTTCTTATATTCGATCTCAAACCCGGTCACGGTCACGTCGCCGGTGTTGATGGCGTTGTGCTCGACCGGCGCTGAATAGGCCGATGCGCCGCCGGGCTTGTAGGAGAACACAGCGCTGGTGCCATCGGCGAAATGGGAGGTCAGCTCGCCCTCCGACTGGTGCATAACCACATAATCCCATTCGTGGATATGCCAGCCGGCCTGCTCGCCAGGATGAAGGATATATTGGGTGATCCGGGTCTTCTCGTCTTCATGTATCAGGATCGGCTCGGCGCAGGTACGGCCGCCGGTTTGGTCTTCGGTCTTATCGGCGAGTTGCGTGGACATGTTGGCCCTACCCTTCTTCGGTGGCTATTTCTGTGGCTATTGCGATGGCTGACCCGCATATTCTGAAATATACCGGCTCGGATCAAGCGTAGCCTGGGCGTTTGCATCAAACCCCGGATTTCCGGCTATAATTGCGCCGCTACGGAGAGGATAAATAATGAGCGTCCCAGAAGAAGTTCGCGAAGCCGTATTG